>JAESQQ010000529.1 GCA_016765095.1 Planctomycetota bacterium
GCCGTCACCCCCACCCGGTCTGCGAGACAGCCACCCCCCGACCTACTCCGGGCGCAGCCCCAAAAAGGAGCGCAGCCCCAAAGACTACGTATCCCCGACGGGGTCGGGCATGACTTCTTCTTCGGGGGCGCCGAGGATCGTGGCTCCGTCCGGGTCGCCGACGAGCTGCTCGAGTTGGTTGACGCGAGCGACTTCTCCCATCGTGATGATCTTGGCGTGCTCTTGGAGCATTAAGTCAGGTGGGGGGTTGAACACGAAGGGGGTGTCGCCGGGCTGCTTGATCGCGAGGATCGGGAGGCCCACCTTGCGCTCGATCTCGAGGTCGCCCAAGGCCCTCCCGGACCAGTCGGGTCCGATCTCGACTTCGGCGAAGCGCACCGCGCTGTCCTTTTGACGGAGCATCAGGTCGAGGAACGTGACGACCTCTGGCCGGATCAGCTGGGAGACGAGGCGCAGCCCGCCGACGTAGGACGAGGCGACCGCGCTGTCTGCGCCCGCTCGGAGGAGCTTGCTCTGAACGTCGGTCGCGCTGGCTTGGCTCACGATCCGGATCCCAGGGTTGAGCTGGCGGACGCTGATGATCACGAACACGTTGTCCTTGTCGTCGCGGAGCGCGATCGCGAGGCCGGCTGCGTTTTCGACGCCGGCCTCGAGCAGGATCTCGTCGCTGGTCGCGTCACCCAGGATCGTGTTCACCCCGCGTAGCTCTCGAATCGGCTCGAGACGCGTCTCGTCGACGTCGATCACCACGACGCGGAGGCTGAGCGAGACGAGCTCCTCAATGATCACGCCTCCCGTCACGCCGCAGCCGCAGACTATGTAGTGGCCCTTCAAGCGGGAGATTTCGTTCATGGTTCGTCGCCTCAGTAGCATTCGCTGGAGGTCTCCGTCCACGAGGAACGCGGTGGCGGAGGAGACCGCAAACGCCACCAGGATCATGGCCGTCAAGATCAGCCCGATCGTGTAGATCCGCACGATCGGGAGGCTTTCGAGCGAAGGAAGCGTCTCGCCGTAGCCGATCGTGCTGACCGTGATCACCGTCATGTAGAGACAATCGAGGAGGCTCCACGGAGTCTCGATCGTTGGTGTCAGGACCCCCACGTAGTGGAGTCGCCCGAGGAACCAATAGCCAAGGGTCCCAAACCCCAGGAGGGCCGCTACCGCGGAGAAGGCCGTCACGAGGCGGCTCTTTAGGACGGTCTTGAGCAGGGGCTCGTGGTGAGCCGAGCGGGGGCTAGCTGGGCGCTGGAGGTCGCTCACGAGGCCCACGCTCCGCCGCCGCAGAGCCCGGGCTGCACGAACTCTAGGATCACCAGGGCCCAGGGGAGGAAGGCTGCTGTTCGGGCCGCGTGGTGGTCGAACACCCAGGGCGGAGCTGGCTCGTCGTTCTTGAGGCCGAAGCGGAAGTAGGCCCGGACGCCCACGATCGCGAGCAGGAGCAGGGCGAGGCCACCGAGCGCGGTCGGCCAGGTCAGGCCGGCTCGCAAGCTCGCCTCGGCGAGCCCGGTCCGGGCCGCGAAGCCAGGCGTGAGCGGGACACCGCAGAGCGCGAAGAAGGCCAAGCCCGCAGCCGCTAGCTGGGGCCGATTGCGCGCCAACCGCCCCGGAACGTCTTCGGGGGACTCCTCAAGGCCGATCACGAGCGCCCAGAGAGCGAGGAGCGGAGCGAGCCAAGCCCAAGCTGCTCCGGCCAGGGCTCCAAACATGGCGTGGCGCGTGCTCACTGCCGTCGCCGCGATCAGGAGCGCGAGTTGTGCGCAGCTAACCCCGAGCAGGATTCGACGGGGTGTCTGCGGCCCGATCAGGGTCAGGGTCAGGGCCGCGCAAGCGACTCCGGCGCCGGCCCAGGCCGGGACCGCGCTGGGGAGGGTCCCGTGCCAGACCAGGGCGTCTACGTAGGGGGCCAAACCTGCCCCTGTCGCGACCAGCGCGCAGCCCAGGATTCCCGCTTGAAGCCCGCTCCAAGCACTGCGAGCGAGCATTGCCCACGGGACGAGCGCGAGCCCGAGGGCCCACACCGCGGTGTCGCCTCCCGGCCAGGTCGCCAATCGCAGGAGCGGGGCGCCGAGGAGGAGCAGCCAAGCCAAGTCAGCAGCGCGCGCGGGTCGCGGCCGGCCCTGGGCCAGTCCAGCTCCGACCAAGAGCGCGAACCAGACCAAAAGTGGAAGCCCCAGGCGGCCAAGGGTGTCGGGACTAAGGGGTCCGTCCCCGCTAAGGGGGGCCCGCCAGACGACTCCGGCAGCGACCACGAGCAGGGCACCCAGGGCCACTCGGCGCGGGAAGGGGGCGTTCGCGCTCTGGCCCCGGGAAAAGCCCAGAATCGCGCCACCGCTCACGAGGCAGGCAGCCTCCGGGAGATGCACCAAGACTTGGCCTAGGGTTGGCATGGGGCCATTGAAGCATCCCGGATCGCGCGCGGGGTGCTCGCCCAGCCCCTCGGGCTACCTCCAGAGACAACCCCTCGGGCTACCTCCAGAGACAGCCCCTCGGGCTACCTCCAGAGACGGCCCCTCGGGCTAGCCTCCAGAGACGGGATGAACGAGGCGCCTTCGGACCCCGCAGGCGGCCGGGAAAGTCATCCAGCCGCCGATCGCGACGGTCCACAGCTCGCCCAGTTCAGGATAGTGCTCTCGGAGACCCTCCTTCATGGCTTTCACCACGTCGGGGAGGTCCTCGCTCTTCATGCCGACGGGGTTCGTGTTGACGAAGGGCATGCTCGTCCAGAGCACGGCGTCTTGGTCGAGGAGGTAGAGCCCGAACTTCGCCGGGTCCTGGGCCATGGGACTCCCGGGCACGAGCGAGTATTGGTGGATCGTGAGGTAGTCGATCACGTCGCAGTTCTCGACGAGGTAGTCGAAGGTCTCGGTCAGCTGGCGTTGGGTCTCGGTCGGGAAGCCGGCGATCAGCATGACGGCGGTCTGAATCCCGTTGGCCTTGCACGCTCGCAGGATTCGGGCCGCGTGTTTGGGACGCGTCGGCTTGTTCATGGCCTTGAGGGTCTCGACCGAGGCGCTCTCGAGACCGAACCGTAGGGTCCGGCACCCCGAGCGAGCCAAGGCCACGATCAAGTCGTCCTTGAAGCCCGGGTCGAGGAGAACCTCGGCGCCCCACTCGATCTCGAGCCCCTCTGCCACGATCGCGTCCGCGAGTTCGCGGAGTTCCTTGGGACGGAAGGAGTCGACGGGGAAGTCGAACCAGTTCGATCCGGTCTGCTCGAGGGCGATCTTGATATCGGCGATCGCCTTCTCGATCGGTCGCGTTCGGTAGGTCGCGACGGTCTGGCAGGAGATATTGCAGAACGCGCAGCGACCCCAATAGCAGCCGCGCGAGAGCGGGAGCGGGATCGGGTATTGGGGCACGAGGTATTTGTCGAGCTGGAGGCCGTCCAGAGTCCACATTGGGACGGGCAGGTCGTCGAGGTCCGTGTGGTGAAGGCTCCGCTCGCCGGAGCGAGTGAAGGTCTCAGTCGGACCCCGGAGGTAGCAGTTCGCGATCGCGTCAGGCTGACCCTCCCCGCGCAGCGCGTGCTTCAGCCACTGGTCGAGCCCAGCCTCTCCGTCGTGGAGGATCACGGCGTCGACGGGAAACACTTTGTGGGGGACTCGCTCCAGGTCGTGCTCGACCGCGGTCAGGTAGCTGCCGCCGGCCACGAGCCTGATCTCAGGGAAACGTCGCTTGATCAAGCGAGCCAGGGTGAAGCCCGGCATGACCTGACTGAAGTAGGTCATGCTGATCCCTACGGCCGCCGGCTGCTCACGCTCGATTCGCTCGAGGGCGTATTCCTCCAGGTAAGCCAGGTAGGGATTGCGAGCCGGGTCGTCGAGCGCCTCGTCGAGGGTCTTGAAGTTGCGAAACGCCTCGTCGACGCCGAAGTGGCGGAAGTCGTGCTCGTACTGACCGAAGCTGGCGGCGGTCAGGACGATGCCGGCGTCGTTGATGGTCTCGAAGGCCCACTTCATGCGGGCCTGATCAGTCTCGACTCCGGGCGTGCGGAGCGCGTCCTTGGCTTCGTCTATGTCGCGAACGACGCGCTCGGCGACCTCCAAGACTCGCGCATCCACCTTGTCCGGCTGGGACGAAAGGAGCGCGCGGGTCGCCTCGAGCGTCTCGGGCGAATGGAAATGGTGGAACGCGTCGATCGCGAGGTCCCATTGGGACGCTTCCCAGCCGCGGCTACAGAGGTAGGACGTTAGGACCGAGAGGCCTGCCGTCGCCTGGCCGAAGTTGGCGACCGGCGGGCTAATCAGGAGGAAGTCCATCGCATGTCTCTGGGGGGGGTGGTAGGGGAGCCCGACTATATAGGACCGATCCAGTCCCCTTGTGGACGAATCGTGGAGAGAGGGCGTTGAGATTTCAACACGCCCCTCGCCGACGACGGGAGAGCGCTGTAGTCCGACACGTAAGAGGTTAGGAGATATGAATGTTCTAAGTCCTGCAAACGACGGCATCGTCAAATTATCGATCACCAAGGAAGTGAGAACCCTATAAATTTTTTCAAATGTGGCCGGAAGTCCCCTTGTTTAGTTGCTTTGCGGCCGCCATACTAAGGCCCAGTGGAGAGTGGCTCGGGACCTGCTAAGGGATCGGCCAACTTCACGGGCGAGTTCCCCGAGCAACTTCTACGAGCAGCTCGGCTTACTCAGCAGTTTGTTCTAACTCTTTTGTCGAAAGGCGCTTTCGCAAACCTAGGGCTCAACTTGTGTCTTCTCAGGTCCTCAGGCCTGGGTCGATTCCAGCCTCCTAAATCGCGAAGCGCCCATGACGCCACGCGCTGTCCACAAATAAAGGACTTGCGCGCAAGCGACGGGGGCGGTACGCCATGCGTTCGGGTGAGGATAGGGTCCAAGAGGCACGCGGCCTCCTCCTCTCGGCCAACCGGCCGGGTCGAGTCTCTATCTCCATTCCCCGGCAGAGCCGAGTGTTGGTCGGGCGGGGTCGCCTCTTCTCTCACCTGTTCGGCACCCTTGCGCTGAGTGTCCTCGCCGTCTTCTCCTTCGCCCTTTCAGCGTTCGCCGAGCCCCCCTCGCGAGAGGCGAGCCCTACACTCTCGGCTCAGGCACCCTCGCCGCTCGAGGGTCTAGCCTCTCCTGACGGAGGCGGAGCGCTCGAGGATCTCGGCTCTCCTGACGCAGGCGAGGTGCTTGAGGCCGAGAGCCAGGCTCTCTCCTCCAGCACAGACGAGTTCAAGTTCAGGTTGGATTGGGAGCTCGAGCCTCTCCTCCTTCCTCCTTCGCTTCGCCAGCCGAGCAACAACCTCCTCGGCCAGGTGACGCTCGCGCGACGCCTCCCCGGGACCCAGGTCGTGCGGTATCGAGGCTTTCAGGGCTTCGTCGTTCGCCGCCTACGGCGTGTTTATCAGTCGCGCTGGCGGCGCTCGCTTCGTGACTCAGAGCGGGCCGGCGGTCTCGGTCATTTCCAGCTCGCCGCCATCTACCAAACCATGGGTGACGCGGAGTCCGACCTTGCGGCGGGTGGCCGCTGGTGGAATCGCTCGTGGCTGCACTCGCTTCCCCCAGAGAAGGGCGGTGCTCCGGCTCGGGTCTACGAGACCCAGATCGGTGCTCGGGTGAACGTTGTTCGAATCGGCCCGTTCAGTTTGACCAACGACTTCCGGGGCCGGATCGAAGGCTTCGCTCTCCGCCTCAGCACGAGGGGTCGCGTGTTTCGCGACCTCGCTGAAGCCGACGTGGCTCGGGATCACGCCATGCTGACCCGAGAGTCGGGTGAGCGGGAGGACCTCGACGTGCTGCCCGACCGGCCCCGCAGCCCCAAGGCCGAGGCCAGGGAGGAGCAACAGGGCTTCGCCCCGGACGAACAGAACCTCGGGGCGACCGACCTCCTCGACCTTGGCCTCGAGGCCACGGTCCCTCAGCCCGGGCGCGCTTGGCGCTTCCACTTTCGCCCTTCAGCTCGAGTCCGTCTCCGAGCAGGCAGGGCCCCCCGCGCTCGGATCGGAGCGCGCGCAGTCTTCGAGTTCTCAATGGGACCGCCCGCAGCACGCAAACACGTCGTCGACGTGATCGCGCGGGTCCGTTACGACTTGGTCAGGCAGGACGTGGTCGCGACCGTTCAACTACGGCTGGTGGCCTGGTAGGCAGGTTGATCGGTGGCCAGGTCGATCGCTCGCGTCTCGAGCGAGGAGTGCGCTGTCGATTGCGATTGCCTCTTGGAGTTTGCCCAGGCCCACGGCCGCAGCGGTTCGGAGGTCCTGGGCCGCCGCAGAGTTGAGCTGCTTTGGCGTCATGCGGGACAGAGCTGACTCCGTGGCGACCCAATCGCAGGCGCGGGCTCTGACGCGTCCGTTTTCCCGGATCGGGGCCTGCTCCGGACAAAGCGTTGCCCCGCTATTACCGTGGACGCTGTGTTGACGGGCCGCCACCTAGCTCGCGCCTTCTTGATTTTCGCCCTGTGCCTTGGGGCGCTCTCGCTGGCGTGGAAGCCGTTCTTGATCGGGCCGATCTTCACCCGGATAGGTGGCGATCAGGGACAAGCCCTCCGAGAGTGGCTCATTGCTGACCAGACTGGACTGGACTGGTGGGGAAACGAAGTCATGTACTTCGAATTCAGCGGGGCGGTATCACCTGGCCAAGACGGTGTCTTCCAGACCCTCCCAAGACCGGGCATGCCGTACGCGTTCCCAACTTCCGCGGGCCGGTCGCCCACGGCTCGACCCTCCGCTCGATCGTTGGGTTCGAGACCCAGCGCCGGGTTCTGACGCTCTCGGGGGGGCCTGGGGACAAGGGCGACGTGGCTGAGGTTCGCCTCTGGGATCCCGAGACGGGTGCGCACTTGGGCCGCCTGGTGGTCCAAGGCAGGGGTGGCGTCAGCCTGGCGCTCGACGAGGAGCTGGGGGTCTTCTACCTAGGAACTCGCCAGGGCGAGATCCAAATGTGGTGTATGGAAGCAGTCAGCGGCCTGCGGACCTACAATGCTGGGGCAAATGGAACGGGGCGCTGAACTCGAGGTTCGTGACGCTAGCGGTGAATCCGCCGGGGTCTATATCGTTCAGGGACCGCTCGCAAAGGGTGGCCAGGGCAAGATCTATGCCCTGCTGGGATCCGAAGGTCAGCCAGCGGTCGTGAAGGTCCCCGGCGAGCGCGGGCTCCTTGGCTCGGAGATCGAGCTTCGGATTCTTCAGACGCTCCCGCCCCACCCCAACGTAATGAAGCTCTTGGGGACCACTCGCTACGCAAACATGACCTGCGCGGTCTTGGCTTGGGCGCACTCGAACCCCTTCGTGCGGCTCAACGGCAAGGGGATCGAGGGGCCGGGGATCAAGCGATTCCGGGGGTTGGCGCCAAAGACTCCGCTCCCGGCCTCGACAGCGGTCGAAATGATCCAGGAGCTCCTGGCGGCCCTCGAACACCTCCACCGCTACAGCTTCGTGCACGGCGATATCAAGAGCGGGAACGTCCTCGCCGAGCTCGACACACACAGGATCACGCTCGAGGACGATCGCTACTTTGATCTCGTTCAGCGCCGCGCCTATCGCGTGATCCTGGCCGACTTCGGGAGCGCGCGCAGCCTCAGCTTTATCAAGGCCAAGAGTGAGCGGGAGCGGAAGTTCGCGCCTTCTGAGTTCACCCCGGTGTTCGCCCCGCCCGAGGTGTTTCGCGAGGTGCCCTATCACTCCGGGCTCGCCGTCGACACCTATCAGGTCGGTACGATCCTCTACGAGTGGATGACGGGGTGGCTCCCCTACGACCACCGGATCCCGCAGGTCGGGAAGCGCGGCTTGAGTCCCGAGTTGGTCGAGTTGAAGCGGGCCGAAGACAAGGGGCGCCTTCGTTGCTACGACCCCGAGCGGCTCAAGAAGGCTCGCCACCACGACGTGGTCTTCGCGGAGGCGTTCGCGAGCCAGCGGCTTCGCGAGCGGTTCTTCGAGGACATAGAGAGCCTGATCAACGCAGCGACGCAGCCCGACCCCGACAAGCGGCCGACGATCCCGACGCTGCGGAGCGAGGTCATGCGCTTGTTCGAACTCCAGCCCCCGCGCCGGAGTCCGAGCAAGGGTCGCGTCCAGCTGGCGGCTTGGAATCCTCGCTGGCACCTGACCCGGGCCAATCGGTTCAGCGAGGCCTCCCGGGTCGCGAAGCTCGGAGCCGCGAAGCGGACTCGCTCGAATCGGACGACTGAGAACTTCGAGACGGGCCAGGTCCAATCGGCTCCAGAGTCAGGCATTGCGCAAGCGGGTCCGATCACCGACGGGGCAGGCCCCCCGACGGACGCGAGCGGGGCTCCGATCTGGGAGGCCGTCTCCCGGAAACGTCACCAGGATACGAAGTCGGTTCCCCGCCCGGCCCCGAAGACGGCTGGCGCCGAGGCTCTCGCGATCGAAGATCTCCGGATCGCGCTCGTCGACGACGACCGCGTCGCGCTGGCCGTGCTCGGGCGCGCGCTTCGGAAGCGCGGGGCCAAAGTTCGCACCTTCCGCGACCCCGAGTCGGCGCTCGAGTCGCTCTGTCGCGACCAACCGGACGCCGCGATCATTGACATGCAAATGCCAGGGATCTCCGGCCTGGAGTTGGTTCAACGGCTGCGCCGGCGCATGTCTGGGCTCCCTTTCCCGATCCTGATCCTGTCCTCGGTCGAGGAAGAAGACGCCCTGCGCGAGGCGTTTCGGCTCGGCGTAATGGACTACCTGGTCAAGCCAGTCACCGAGTCGGAGCTCTTGGTCAAGGTCCAGAAGGCGATCCAGCGCTTGTCTGAGCAGACCGAGGCGATCCCTTGGGAGCTGGGGGGGTTCGAGTTCGTCGGTGAGTCCCGACGCTCCGAGATCGCTGTGATCTTCCGGGCCGTCGACACCTGGGATCGCTACGACGGCGGAGAAATGTCACTCAAGGTCTTGCGCCCCGACCTAGCTGGCGACGCCGAGCCCCTGCTCCGCCTGCGACGCGAAGTCGACGTCCTCGAGTGCCACCAGCACACGAACCTCGTCCGGATGCGCGAGGCGGGGCTCGAGGGGCGACTCCTCTACTACGTCGCCGATACGATCCCGGCCGAGACGCTTGGAGGGCGGATCCGGGACGGGGGGCCCCTGGATCGCGCGGGGCTGAAGGACGTGCTCCAAGAAGTCTCAGGGGTGCTGAGTTACCTCCACCAGGACTCGATCGTGGTCGGCGACTTGAGTCCGGAGAGCCTGGGTGTGACCAAGCGCGGGCGCTTGCTTCTGTGCGAACTGGGCTGCGCTCGGACCATGGGGGGCGCGATTCGCGGCGACGAGGCGGCGCTGCCGCAGACGCGTTACTCGGCGCCAGAGCTGTTCCGCGATCAGCCAATCTTGGGGGCCCCCTCGGATCTCTACTCGTTGGGGGTGATCGCCTTGGAGTGCTGGTCTGGACGGCCCGCAGTTCGCAACCGGAGCACGGGGGTGATCGACGTCGCTGGCTTGTGCGAGGGCCTCCCCGCACACATGAGCGAGGTCCTCGCAGCGCTCGTCTCGCCTCGCCCCGAGCACCGACCGACGGCGCGGGACCTCTATACGCGTCTCCAGGGTGCGCTGACATGAGCAGCTCGCTGCTATGGGTCCTCTGGGGACGCCTGCCGGCGGCCCCAGGCGGGGGGCGCAGGGTTCGCTCCCGATTGGCTCGTCAGACGTCCTGGCTGGGGGCCACCTTGGCCTTCGTCGCGAGCGGGTCACTGCTCGCCGCTCAGGAGAACCGCCCTGTCTACCTGGGGGAGCTGCGCAAGCGCTCGCCGGAGACTGCTCGGGTCCTGCGTCCGCTCGGCAAAGAGGACGTCTCGCCTGCGCAGCTCCAGGGGGGGCTCGACGCGTTGTATCGGGCGAGGGTCGGCGACACACTCCTCAAGACCACCTTGCTCAGCAAGGCCGCCCCCCGCGAGGCGCGCTACCTCGGCGCGCGCGCGTGGGTCGAGGTGCAGGTCGAGCGGCGCCTCGCGCAGC
>JAESQQ010000530.1 GCA_016765095.1 Planctomycetota bacterium
GCCCTCGCTCGGCCCCCGTCCTGCACCGAGCGCAGCTCCTCGAGGAGGACGCTGGCGTCGGGGTAGCGCTCGGTCGGGTCCTTGGCCATGCAGCGGGCGAGGACAGCCTCGAGATCGGCGGAGGCCTGGGGGCAGTGCGTGCGAATCGGCTGGGGGTGGCGCCCGACAATCGCCGCGAAGATCTCGACCCCATGATATCCCTCAAGGGGGTGGGCACCCGCGAGCAACTCGTAGAGCAAGGTCCCCAGGGCGTAGACGTCCGTCCAGGGTCCCGCAGCCCACTTGGCCCCGATCTGCTCGGGCGCCATGTAGAGCGGCGTGCCGACCCAGTGCCCGCTCTGCGTCAGGCGCTCCTTGTCGAGGGCCACCGCGACCCCAAAGTCCGCCAGCGACACGTGTCCGTCTGCCCGCAGGAGGACGTTCTCCGGTTTGAGGTCGCGGTGAACGACGCCTCGCGCGTGGGCGTGCGCCAGCGCGTCGCAGAGTTCGACAGCCCATTGGAGCGCTCGCTCGTAGGGAGGTGGATCGTCAACGATCGCCTCGGCCAGAGTCGAACCTTCGACGAGGTCGAACAGGAGGTAGGGGCGGCCGTCGGGGAGGCTTCCAACCTCTTGCAGCGCGACGATTCCTGGGTGGTCCAGGGTCCGCACGATCTCGCCCTCGCGCTCGAAGCGGGCCAGGGCCTGCGCTCCGTCGCTGTTGAGGCACTTGAGCGCGAAGCGCTCGGTCTCCCCGGGCCTCCGCACCTCGTAGACGGTGCCCATGCCGCCCTTCCCGAGCAGCGGGCCAAACTCAAAGGGGTCTCCCTTGGGGGGCTTACTCATAGCCCGCGCCGCGTCGAGTCAAGCGAAGTCCACCCGGGACTGGATCAGAGAGGTCGGACACAGCCCCTGTGTATCACGCCCGGACCCGCGCCGGGCCGCCAGGCTCGCCGGCGCTCGCGTGTGTTACTTCGCGGCCGCCTGGAGTAGGTCGCGGGCGATCTCTGCGGCGCGAGTCTGGGTCTGGCTGTCGACCTGCTGGTACCACGCGAGGGCAGCGGCGCGATCGCCAGAGCGCTCGGCGTGAAGGCCGCGCTGAATCAGGAGCGCTTGGCGAATCGAGCGGACCAAGCTCGAGGAGAAGCGCTTCTTGAGCTCGGCGTCGCTGGCCTTGAGGAGCAAGGCCTGAGCGTCACGCTCACGCAGGGTCTCGAGGCTCGCACCAAGGCTCGTGCTCAGGGCTTGGCTGACCTGAGCGGGGGTCGCGACCGCCCGCCTCGCCACCGGCTCGTCCCGCAAGGCGGCCATTTCGAAGTAGCGGGTCAGCACGAAGAGCGCCGCCAGGCTCTCAGGGTAGAGCTCGAGGACCTCGCGCTTGGTCCGCAGGAAGCTCTCCGGATCTTCGCGGGTCGGCACAGCGTCTATGTCCTGACTGTGCGTGCTGGGCTCGCCGCGGAGACGCAACGCGTCGAGGGCGACCAGCTCACGCCGGGCCCGCTTGAGGGACGCAGGGTCCAAGCCACCAGACTCCGAGCCACCAGACTCCGAACTCCCGGCCAAGACCACGCGCTGGAGTCGATCCCGAGCGGCGGCGAGGTGAGCCACCTGAAGCTCGTCTGATCCGCGAACCAGGATCTCCGCCTCCTCGAAGGCCAGTTGGGTCGTGTTGCGGGGCGAGTCGATCCAAGGGGCTGCGGTAAAGAGCGCCGCCGAGCCGGCCAGGAGGAGCGCCGCCGCAGCCGCCATAGCCCAACCGGGGAACCGGAGCAGAAGCCCACCCCGAGGAGCGCCAGAGCCGGCGCCGGAGCCGGCGCCCGTCTTGGCGAGGACCTCGCCTTGGAGTTCGACCCGCGCGCTCTCGCTGAGGGCTGGAGCAGAGAGCAAGTCCAGCGCCGGTTCGACGGCGGTCCTCGTCGCGTCCTGGACCGCGTCGCTCACAGCCAGCCCGACCCGCGCCAAGACGCCCTCGCGGAGCGTGGACCGAGCGTCCTCGCTCAGAGCGGGCGCGGCCACCAAGTCCAGCGCCCCCTCCAAGTCCGAGAAGTCTTCGTTAGCGAAGTCACTCGCCAAGTTGACCCGAGCCAGGATGTCGACCCGAGCCAAGACGCCCTCGCGGAGCGCGGCCCGAGCGTCCTCGTTTAGAGCGGGCGCGACCACCAAATCCAGCGCCCCTTCCAAGTCTGAGAAGTCTTCGTCTTCTGCCGACAAACCGACCCGAGCCAAGACGCCCTCGCGGAGCGTGGCGCGCAAGTCTTCCTCCAAGTCGACGCCCACCAAATCGAGCGCAGCGCGGAGGTCTGGGTCGTCGGGCTCGGTCGCCGAGATCACTTGAACCAAGAGCTCGCGCCGCTCGTCCCGGCTCATCTGCGGATCGGGGAGCAAGTCGAGCTGGGCCGCGACCGCCTCAAGCTCAGCGTGCACGTCAGCGCAGCGCTCGCAGAGAGTCAGGTGAACCCGCAGTTCGTGGAGTTCGTCACTCCCCAGCTCGTCGGGATAGATCAGGAGCAAGAGGCGCTCGAGCTCGCAGCCACTCGTGCGATCAGCACTCATGCGGCCACCAATCATGCTGCAACCTGTCCCGCACGCGCGAGCACCTCAGCGCCCAAGGTCCGTCGCAGGCTCCGAAAGGCTTGGTGCAGAGTCGACTTGACCGTCCCCAGCGCGCAGCCTCGGATCTCAGCGATCTCCTTAAGCGTGCAGCCTTCGTAGTGGCGCAGAGCCACGATCGCGCGCTGCCCAGGGGGGAGGGCTTCGATCGCCGCCTTGACTTGATTCACGAGCAGAGCGCGCTCCTCGGCCACGATCGACGACTCGCTCTTGTCCTCGACGACCTCCGGCTGCTCGAGCGCCCGAGCCTCACGCGCCTTGGTCTCGCGCTTCTGCTTGCGGAGGAGGTCGATCGCCATGTTCGTGACGACTCGATAGGCCCACGAGGTGAACCGCGAGTGGCCGTCCCAGCGATCGATCCGGGCGTGGATCTTCACGAAGGCGTCTTGAGCGACGTCGAGCGCCGCGTCGTGGTCGTGGGTGATCCGGTAGGCGAGCCGAAAGAAGCGGTCCTGGAGGTCCTCGACCAGCTGTACGAAGGCCTCTTGGTCACCGTCGCGGAACGCGAGCGCCAGGTCTTGAACCGGATCGTCGGACATTACAGGGTCTCCTCGCCCCTAAGGACGCCCCCCACCGTGGGGGGGTTGAGCCTCCACCGCAAGCCGCACAGTTGCAAAGACTTATGCTTCCTGAGCGAGCTGTTCAAGGAGCGCCGGGCTGGCCCGGAAGGTCACCACCCGCCGGGCGGGCACGTCCATGGTCTCTCCGGTGCGCGGATCGCGCGCCTTGCGCGGGGCTCGATCCCGGACCTCGAACACGCCAAAGTTGCGCAGCTCCAGCCGCTCCTCGCTCACGATCGCCTCGCAGATCGCGTCAAGGGTGAGCTGGACCACGTCTTGAGTCTGGGCTTGGGTCATGGCAGCCCGCTCCGCCACCCGGTTCACGAGATCGCGCTTGGTGACGCCCACGCCTAGACCTTGGTCGCGACCCAGAACCCGTCGCCGAGGGGAACGATCACGCCCTCCACCCGGGGGTCCGCAGCCATTTGGTCGTTGAAGGCCCGGATCGCGACCACGGACTCGGTCTGATTCTCCTCGTCGAGGAGGTGCCCGAAGGCCATCGCGTTGTCGACCATGATCAGCCCGCCGGGCCGCACGATCCGCAGACAATGCTCGAGGTAGTGCGTGTAGTTGACCTTGTCCGCGTCGAGGAAGGCCGCGTCGGCGCTCTCGGCCTCGAAAGTTGGCAGCACGTCCAAGCCCGCCCCTCGGTGAACCGTGATCTTGCCGGCCACGTCCGAGCGCGCGATCTGAGCCTCGGCGAAATCAGCGTGCGTGGCTGAGAACTCAATCGTCCTGACGTGCCCGTCTGTGGGCAGCGCTCGCGCCATGGAGATCGCGGAGTAGCCAGCGAGGGTCCCGACTTCGACCACGTCCTTGGCGCCTGCTGAGCGAAGCAAGACACCCATGAAGGCGGCCTGCTCCGGCGAGATCGCGATCGAAGGGATCCCAGCCCGAGACGCCTCCTTCTTGAGCTCACTCAGGAACGCGCCCTCGGCGCGCGCGCGAGCCGCTATGTAGCCGTAGTGGGCCTCAGAGAGGCGAGTGGACGTTTGCGACACGGTGGGCTCCCCCGAGCTTGATCAGATCTGCTCGACGACGTGCTTGAGAGTCAGGCGGTAGACCTGATTGAACTGGCTCGGGGTGTAGCGCGCCTCAAGTTCGGCCAATGGCGCGACAGGGGCCCCGAGCTGCTGACAGGCCAGCTGCGTGCTCCGCTGGACTCCCTGCTCAAGGAGCGCGTCGACGCGGCGCTTGAGATCCTCGGCCTCGGCTTGAGGGAGGAAGCCTCGCTGGACGAGGTAGGCGTCTAGCGGCTGGCCCGGACGAAGCTCGCTATTCACGAACTGGGTCTGGTTTGGCTGAAGTCGGCCGCTCTGAGTCAGGATCTGAAACCCAAGGTGATTTCGGAGACCGATCGCCTGGTTGTTGGCGGCCGCCGCGGCCTGCTGCGCAGTCTGGAGCGGGAGCCCCGCCCGCTCGACGAGGAACTTCGCGAGGGGAGTCCCGGGCATTTTTCGCTTCGCGACCAATCCGTCGAGGAGCGTGTCGACGGGGTAGATCCGGTGCTGAACGAGGAGCTTGACGAGGTAGAGATCGGCGATCGGAGGGACCATGCTCTGGCCCTCGTCGGTCGGCTCGGGGTCCGGCTCGGGCTTGTGGGGCGGGGTCGACTGCGCGAAGGGCTCGAACGCTGTGGCCACCTCCTCGGCGGTCAAGTAGCGCTGGCGCGGATCCTTGGCGAGGAGCTTGTGGATCGCCGCCTCAAGCTCGGGCGAGACGTTGGGGTTCTTGGACCTGAGCGGAGCTGGCTCCTCGCGAAGGTGTGCCTGGACGATCTGGAGCAAGGTCCCGGTGTGGAACGGCGTCTCGCCCGCGAGCAGCTCGTAGGCGCAGATCCCCAGCGAGTAGAGGTCCGCTTGGCCGGTGACTCCCTGCTGAGCCACGAGCTCGGGCGCCATGTATTCGGGCGTGCCGACGATCTGGTCCGCCATGGTCAGGTTCTGACCGTCCTCCGAGCGGGCGAGGCCGAAGTCGGCGATCTTGGTCCCGCCGTGGGTGTCGACCATCACGTTCTCGGGCTTTATGTCGCGGTGAATGATCCCGCTCGCGTGGACCGGAATCAGGCCGCGCGCGATCTTGGTCACATACCAGGCCGCCGCCTCGGGCGTCAGCCGACCGCCTGGCTCTGCGAGGAGGATCTTGTCGAGAGACTGGCCTCGAATCAGCTCCATGATCGCGAAGGTGTAGGGCCCTTGCTGGCCCGCGTCGAAGACCCGGATCACGTGCGGGTCGTTGAGCGCTGCGAGGGCTCGGACTTCACGCACGAAGCGTTTGACCGCGACGGGGTCCTGCTTGCCGAGCTTGGGGTTTAGGACCTTGACGGCGACGTCCAGCCCCATGCCGCTGTGGTTGCCGCGAAACACGGCGCCCATGGCGCCTTCGCCGATCTTCCGCAATCCCGTGCAGGGGCCCAGAGTCGAGGGGACCGTAAAGCTCCGCTTCTTACGCCGCGCCATCGGCGCGAGTGTAACCCCCCTGCCGGGCCAGGGGGAATCCCCTGGAAACGAGGTCGCGATCGCTTGAGGGGTGGGGCTCGCCGCCCCGCCCGGGGCAGCCGGCTAGCGAGGCGGGGAGGCGGTTGGAGCGGGGGCCGGCCCCATTCGAGCCAGAATCCGCTTGGCGCGGCCCCGAATCGCGGGCTCGGGGTCCCGCTCGAGCACCTTGAGCGGCTTGCGGCACTGCTCCAAGTCCGGCCGAGAAGCCAACACGTCGAGCGCGAGCGCTCGCTCACCACGGGCCGCGTCGCGGCGAAAGGCGAGCACGACGAGAAACTCCCGGGCAGCGGGGTCCCGCGGGAAGCGCTCGAGCGCGGTCAGCGCCATGGCGCGAACCTGAAGTTCGGCGGGCGAAGTGGACTCGAGCCGCCGAAGCGCGCGCACGATCGGCCCCGCGTCGTGAGCCGTCTGGCTGAGGCGCTTGAGGGCGCTCGTTCGGTCCTCAAGCGTCCGCTCGCTGTCGAGGACTTCGCTGAGCGCGATCTCGACAGGGTTGGGCGCCTTGCTCGGCGTCGGCGAAGCGGTCGCGCTCGCCCGGGGACGCGGCGAGGGAGGAGGGGGCGTCGAGACCATCACGATGCTCGCGACGAGGGCCGCGAGCGCCACTGAGACCCCCCCTGCTGAGAGCACGATCGTCCAGCGCGGGATCCTCACTCTAAACGCCCGCTGGACGTCACCGAGTGACCTTTAACGTGGGTGAGGAGTGTTGAACACGGGATATCAACAGGGAAAAGCAACGGGAACAGAGAATAGAGGCCACTCTGTAGGCTCGCTTCTGCACGGTGTGTGTGCAACCGGGCCGCCCGAACGCGCTACGCGCGAGTCGATTCCCTGTTGCCGTTGTTGTTCCCTCTGTTGATATTCCCTGTTCCGTTCTTCTCCCAGCGATCTTCTTCCTGGATCTTCTTCCGGACAGGGTCAGGCGGGATATGGGTCAGATTCCCCGTGCCTTCCAGAAGGAGGAACCTACCCCCACGACGATTACCCCGAGATCGAGGCGGCCAGAGACCTGGCCGGGCGGGAGAAGTGATCGTGAACTGCGGTCGCCTCGAACCCGCAGTGAACCATGCAGTTTTGGCACTTGGGGTTGCCGCTCTTGTGACCGTAAGCGTCCCAATCGGTCGTCTCCATCAGCTCCTTGAAGCTGCTCGCGTAGCCCTCGCCGAGGAGATAGCAAGGCTTCTGCCAGCCGAACACCGTCCGCGTCGGGTTGCCCCAAGGAGTGCAGTCATACTCCTCGTGCTTGCCTTGGAGGAACTCGAGGAAAAAGGGCGAGTGGTTGAGCTGCCAGCCCTTGTCCTTGTGACCCTTCAGGATCTCCTTGAACAGCTCGATCGTCTCCTTGCGCTGGAGGAAGAGCTCCTGGTGGGGCGCCTTCTCGTAGGAGTAGCCCGGCGAGACCATCATCCCGTCGACCTTCAGCTCGTTCATGGCGAAGTCGAACATCTTGCGGAGCTCGGCCGGGTCCTCGCCGTGGAACACCGTCGTCGCGCTGGCGACCTGGAACCCGGCTGCCTTGGCGGCCTTGATCCCCTTGACGGCTTTCTTGAACACGCCCTTCTCACACACCATTTCGTCGTGGCGCTCTTCGAGGCCGTCGAGGTGCACGGAGAAAGTCAGGTATTTGCTCGGCTTGAAGATCGAGAGCTTGCTCTCGAGCAGGATCGCGTTCGTGCAGAGGTAGATGAACTTCTTCCGCTTGATCAGCCCAGCCACGATCTCGGCTATGTCCGGGTGAATCAGGGGCTCGCCACCGGCGATCGAGACGACCGGCGCGCCGCACTCCTCGGCTGCCTCCCAGCACTCCTCAGGGCTCAGCCGCTTGTCGAGAATGTGATCGGGATACTGGATCTTGCCGCAGCCACCGCAGGCGAGATTGCAGCGCAGGAGCGGCTCCAACATAAGGACGAGCGGGTACTTCTTGCGGCGCAGAATGCGCTGCTTGAGGACGTAGCCAGCGACGCTGGCAGACTGCTTGAAATTGACACCCATGGGGTCCTCGATCTGCGCCCCGCGGATGAGACTCGCGGGGGGCGTACGCCCAAGAAGGGCGTGGGGGGGGCTTTAGATCGCCTTCTCCTCGAGAAGAGGGAAGGCCTTTAGGGGTTACTGGTCGAGGGTTCGATACCAACGACGACGTGGCTTCTCGATCTTATCGACCAGGAGCGTCACGATTTCGGTCGCGACGCCGTTGCCTCGCCCGACCACGTCGCCCCAGAAGTCAGCGCGCTCGACCTTGGCGAACACGGTCACTATGGGGCGATTGGAGTAGACGCGGTGCATGCGCCAGTAAAGCTTGGTTCGCTCAGCCACGGCAGCCTCGCGGGCCATTTCGCCCTTTTGAACCTTCGTATTGAGCGCCTCGACTTCTTCTATGATCGCGCCGTATCCCTTGCGCGCGTCGTCGGCGATCGACTCGAGGTGGCTGCCCATTTTGTCGCTCGGAACCGCGCACCGGAAGTAAGTCGTGTCGAACAGGACGTATTTGGTGCCCTTGAGGCGGTCTTTCCGCTGCTGAACCTCAGGCCAAATGACCGTCATTTCGTCGGTCACGACGATCTTCTTCCCGATCACGGTCTTGGGCTGCTTCTTGAGCAGGTAGGCCAAGTCCTTGCGCATGTAGAACAAGTAGAGCGCGTCGGCAGGTTGGGCCGCCAGGAAGCCCAACGCCAGAGCGCCGGCGCAGATCAGACTGCGGCGAACGAGGCCGTGAGAGAGACGACTCATGGGGACTCCTAGGAGGGCGGCTGGCTGCCCTCAGACTTAGCGGGGCGATTCTAGGGGGGAGACCCCCTTAAATCCAAGGCTGCGTCTGGCTCTTTGCCGCTCGACCGCGACCTGCACCTAGGAGCTACACTGCCCAGCCCGCCGAGAATCCCCTCCCTTGGCGTCATGAGGAGCTCCTAGCGTGATCGAGACCCGTTACCTGACCAAGGTTTACAAGGACCTCGTCGCGCTCGACAAGCTGAGCCTGACCATTGATCAGGGAGATATTTACGGCTTTATCGGCCCCAACGGGGCCGGCAAGACGACCACGATTCGGATTTTGGCCACGCTCTTGCGCCCGACGAGCGGCCAAGCCTTCGTCTGCGGCTACTCCGTCAACGGGCAAGCCAAGCACATTCGCCGCAAGATCGGCTACGTCCCCGACGAGTTCGGGGTCTACGAAGACATGTCGGTCACCGAATACCTCGAGTTCTTCGCCTCGCTCTACGAGATCACCGGCAAAGACCGCAAGCGCGTGATCCGCGACGTCCTCGAATTGACCGACCTCAGCTACAAGAAGACCGCGGAAGTCGACAGCCTCTCGCGCGGAATGCGCCAACGCCTGGCGCTGGCCCGCGTCCTGATCCACGACCCCGACGTGCTCCTCCTCGACGAGCCCGCGTCAGGCCTTGACCCCCGCGCCCGAATCGAAATCCGCGAGCTCCTCAAGGAGCTCCGCAACATGGGCAAGACGATCCTGATCTCGAGCCACATTCTCTCAGAGCTGAGCGAGCTCTGTAACAAGGTCGGGATCATTGAGAGCGGCAAGCTGCTCTTCACGGGCACAGTCACCGAGATCCTGTCCAAGGTTCGGAGCAACGAGATCGCGCTCGTCCAGGTCCGCGAGGCCCCCGAGCGAGCTGCGGCCGCGCTCCTCGAGCACGACTTGGTCATTCGAGCCGAGGTCCTCGCTGACCGCGAGGGCTGGATCGAAGTCGAAGTCGACAAGGGCGCCGACGACGTCAGCTTCGTGACCCGACTCTTGATCGAGCGCAGCTTCGCCGTCCTCTCGATCCGCGAACAGGAGATCGACCTCGAAGAGGCGTTCATGCAAGTCACCAAAGGGCAGGTGGCGTGACCGGATTCCCGATCTTCGTTCGGGAGCTCGTCGCCTACGCACGCCGACCGCGGACCTACGTGTTCCAGTCGGTGTTCCTCGCGCTCTTGGTGCTCGTCCTGATCCCGCTCTGGCCGCCGAGCGGCCAGGGCCGAAGCGGGGCCGAGATCGCCGAGACCGGCGGCTTGATCTTCCAATTCGGAGGCTACCTCCAGGTGATCCTGCTTGCGCTCCTCGCGCCGGCTACGACCGCCAACGCGATCACGCTCGAGAAGGACAAGAAGACCCTCGACGTGCTCCTCCTCTCCGACGCGGGTCCGTTCGCGATCGTGTGGGGGAAGTTCCTCTCGCGCCTGTTCAACTTGGCCTTCTTGCTCTTCTTGACCGTCCCGCTCCTGTTCGCGCTCCTGACGCTGGGCGGCGTCGGCGCCAAGGCGATCGGGGTCCAGTTCGCGATCTTGCTCGCGTTCGCCGTGTTCGGCGCCGGGATCGGGGTGCTCCTCTCGACGATCCTGCACAAGACCAGCTCGGTCCTGATGGTCGGCTATGGGATCTTGGCTGCGATCCTCGGCGGACCCGGCCTCGTCGAGCAACTGGGGCTCTACAGCGTCCCCCCGGGACAATATGCGCTGGGGGCAGCCTACGCCAGCCCGCTCTACGACATGATCTACCTGTTTCGCACGAGCAGCTTCGTCGCGACGGAGTCGTTTCCTCTCCACTGGTGGGTCTGCCCGGCTTGGTGTCTAGCCGGTGGGCTGGTCTGCGTGACTGTGGCCGGGTTCCTGCTCCCCTACGCGACGAGCATTGATCGGATCCTCAGCTTCCGAACAGTCTTCGAGCGCTTCGACGCTATGACCGAGCGGGCGCTCGGGATCTTCCGTCGCAAGGCGCCCGAGGGCGCGCCGCGGCCGACCGTCGGGACCGGAAATCCGATCTACTGGAAAGAGACCTCGATCAACACGATCGGTCGGTTCCGCTACTGGTGGCGCGCCAACCTAGCCCTCCTGGCCTTCATGGGGATCAGCTACCTCGCGTTCAAGCCGATGCTCGGCAAGATCGAGTTCCACAAGGTGACCGTCGCCGTCCTGGGCGGGCTGATCATGCTCCTCCTGACCGTGATCGCGGCCACGACCGTCAGCAGCGAGCGCGAGGACTCCTCCCTGATCCTGCTCGCCACGACGCCCGTCGAGTGCGCGACCTACGTCAAGGGGAAGGTCGCCGGGATCCTCCGCAACACCATGTTCTTGATCGCGCTGCCCTTTGTGCACGTCGCGATCTTTATCGGGGTCGGGGTGATCCACCCGGCGTCGTTCTTCTTGCTGATGTTCGCGATCCCAGCCGCCGCTGCGACGGCGGTGATTCAGGCGATCTTCGTCTCGCTCCTGTTCCCGACGACGCTCCGCGCGATCATGGCCGCGATCCTGATCCTCGTCCTCGAGTCAGCCCTCCCCCTGATCTGCTGCCTGCCGAGCTTCAACCTGCCCATGTCCTGCTACTTCTTCGTAGAGCCCGTCGGGGGCCTCGGCCAAGCCTTCGCCGCGACCAGTCAAGGCAACTACTTGGTCGCCATGGGGCTGGCCGTGGTCTTCTCGGCCCTGACGCAGATCGGATTCAGCGTCGTGATCTACAGCCTGATCAGCTCCGGCTTCGATCGCTACATAGGTCGCGCTGCATAGGCATGGCCGAGGTGACTCTCACGCCAGGTCAGGCTTTGGGCGAGTGGATCCTGGAGGAGAAGCTCGGCCAGGGCGCAAACGCCTGTGTGTGGCGAGCGCGCCACAAGGCCCTCCCGCGATCGGCGGCGATCAAGGTCCCCCACGACCCAGGTGTCACCGCGCGACTCGCGCGCGAGGGGAAGCTCCTCGAGCGGATCGAGAGCGCCCACGTGGTCCGGATCCTCGGGCTCGACCCGGACCACAGTCCGCCCTACCTCGTGCTGGAGTTCGTCTCGGGGCAGACCCTCCGCGAGCGACTCGAGGAGGGGTCGCTCGACGCCCCCGAGGCCCGTCGGATCCTGCGCGAGATCGCCTCAGGTCTCGCGGCTGCTCACGCACGAGGCGTCGTTCACCGCGACCTCAAGCCAGAGAACGTGCTCCTCGACGAGGAAGGGCAAGTCAGGATCGCCGACTTCGGACTCGGCGCGCTGGCGGCCGAGGCCGCCCACGAGGTCCTCGCGAGCGGCAGCCTCCAGACCCGAGAGGGGAGCGTGGTCGGGACCCTGCGTTACATGGCCCCCGAAGCCCGCGACCCTGACGCTGAGCTCGACCCGCGGACCGACCTCTATGCCCTGGGCGTGATCCTGTTCGAACTCCTGACCGGCGAGGCACCGTGTGGGGGCGAAGTCCCCAGCGACGTCCGACCCGAGCTCGACCCACGCTGGGACCCGCTCTACCGTGGCCTCTGCGCCCGTCTCCCCTCGCGACTCGAGAGCGCTGAGGCAGTCCTCAAGCGACTGGCCGCGATCGGCGATCTCCCCTGCGCCCCCGACGCCGTGGAGGCCGGCGCCAACCGCTGCGTGCGGGGTGGAGCCGGTCCGCTCGCCCGCGCGCTGGCCTTCCTCCTCGACGTGATCCCCTTCATAGCGCTCGCCGCGCTGACCCTCCGCCACGGACGAGGGCTGCCAGCCCTCGGCGCGTTCGTGATCTACGACGTCCTCGCGACCGCCCTCACAGGCCGGACCCTCGGCAAGTATCTCTGCGATATCGAGCTCGCCGACGCCGAGGGCAGGCGCCCGACGGTGGCTCAGTCCTTCCAGCGCGCCACGATGCGCCTCGTCTCGCTGGGAGCCTTCGGCCTCGGCTACCTCCCGACCCTCATTGGCCGCCCGACGCTCCACGACGCGTTCGCCGGGACTCAAGTCCTGAGCCGAGGCCCCTAGTGCAGCCCAGCACAAGTTGCGGTAAACCCCAGTGCTTTCGTAGGCGAGGGGTTTGCAGCGCCTGACGTAACAATGGACAAGTGCGCGAGAGGCTCCTGTTCCTGTGAGGCCTGGTCGGCGCGGCCTCGGGGCGGGCGGGGGTAAACCCCGCC
>JAESQQ010000531.1 GCA_016765095.1 Planctomycetota bacterium
TGAGCAGGCACCAGCGGCTGTGCTTGAGGATCGGCTCGTAGCCGTCGGCCTTGAGCTGCTTGACCTCCCCGGCTCGGACCTCGTCGATTGCCTTGCTCATGTGGGCCATGACGTGGAAGCGATCAAGCACGTTGAGGGCGTCGGGGGCCTTCTCGGCGATCACTTGAAGATAGGGCTTCCACATGTCGCTCGCGACGAACTGGAGGAGCCCGCTGCGCTCCTTACCGAGCCAACGGAAGAAGCGCTGGAGCGTCTCTGCCTTGCGGCTCTCCCCGATCCAGAGCAGGCGCTTGGTGCCTTCATTGATCTGGTAGACGAGGGTCAGGTATTTGTGTCCTCGCTGCCACGCGATCTCGTCCACGCCAATCGCGGTGATCTCCGTCATGTCCATGTTTGCTCGCCCCCACGCCACGGCCATTTCGACGGAGCGGAACACCGTGTCCCAGCTCGTGCGGAACACCACCGCGACTTCGCTCCAGCTCAGGCGCTTCGCCCAGCCGGCCAGGAACCACGCGTAGGACGTCGTGATCCGCTGCTTGCCCTTGGCCCAGGGCACCTTCTCGACCTTCACGCCGCACGTCCCGCAGTCCACCCGTCGCATGGCATAGAGGAAGAAGATCAGGATCCCCCAGAGCGGGACGAACTCGAAGCGGCGCACGGGGAGCGTGTCGTAGCCCGGCCCCGGCTGCTCGCAACCAGAGCAAACGGCCCTCGCGTTTGCACGCGGCCGGATCTCGATCTCGATCGTCGGTCCGCGCTCGGTCTCGACGAATTCGGCCTTCCCATAGACGAAGGACCGGTGCTTCTCGACGCGGTTGAGGATAGTCTTCAGCTGCACCCTGCGTTCTCCCGGCTGGAACGTGTCAGAACGCACAGTTTCGGGGGTGAGGGGGCTTGTTGCCCCCTCGCGCAGGGTGTCTTCTTGTACGGCCGGCCACCCGAGGTGGTGAGGGGGTGGTCAGCCGGTGCAGAGCTTGGGGGCTGGTAGCCCGAGGAGCCCAGAACCCCTTGGGTAGGTGGAGGGCGACGAGGGCGTTAGCAGTCCCCAAGCTCTGCACCCAGGCTGTCCATGCGCTCTCCACCGACGCCAGCGAATGCAGTCCTCGCAGGACTTGTCAGCCGATTGCCAAGAATTGACCCGCAGATTCTGCGGAAGAGCCTGAACTCCTTGGTGAACTTCCGGCGTGGCTTCTTCTGCTGACGAGCCATGTGGCCCTCCCGATAGCACCCTGACGGGTGTCCACTGAAACGGGGAGGGTCACCTAGGCTCTCGGGCGTGTAGAGGTGGAGGTCCAGTGAGCGCACCAAGGGCCGGTGACCCGTGGAGAGGCCAGAGCAGGTTCTTCCTCTTTTGCCAAGAGGACCCAACTCAGATCGACGCGCCCTGCCTGGGTCCCCAGTCACCGGCCCAGGTGTGAGAGCGGCTCACCAGAGGACGCAAAAGCCTTACAAGCCTGGCTATGTCGCGAGTGCCCTCCTCTCGCTCTCCCTCGTCAGCGATCTGCCGACCCTTGATGACCCATTTGGGTCATTGCAGTCTCCTCGTGAGCCCCATAGCCTAATCAGCGGTCAGGGGCCGGCGTGGTTGGGTCGGTGGGGGACGAGGAATGATCGACACCGAGGAAGCCAGTCCTCCCTCTGGAGCAGACCCCCAGCCTCTTGAGGGGCCGAGCTGGAACGATCTGGAGGGCTCCCTCGCCCTCCTTCGGGGGCTTGGAGAATTCGACGCTCGGGAGGAAGGTCGCGAGGACTACTTCCTCGACGGACTCAACAAGCACCTAGACCTTCGGGCGAGCTTGGTGTTTCGCGGCGAGCTCCTCGAACACGGTCCCGAGTTGCTGCGAATGGTCTCCTTCCACCAGCGCGGCTTCGACCGCAAGGCTCAGGATGCGCTCAGCGACTACCTGGCTGTGAACGGCCAGGACGACCCCACGATCGGCCCCTCCCTTGCCGGGGTGCGAGAGCGCCCACCCTGGAGCCCCAAGGGCTTCTTGCGCCACGAACTGATCTCCGACCAGGAGTTCTACGGGCTTCGTCACTACCGCGAGCTTTGCCGAGCGATCGACATTGACGCTCGAATTCAGGTCGTTGTCCGCCTCAGCAAGAGCCGAGCCGCCTGTCTCTCTCTTCACCGTCGCCACGGCGCCCCGGCCTTCTCGGCTCAAGACCTTCGTCTCTCGGAGGTTCTCTTTGGGCAGGCCATGCGAGTCTTGGGCTGGCCTGCCTTGCCGACCGGCGGGGTCCTGCGCTCCCAAGACGGCGAGGTCCTCGACCTGAGCGAGGTCAGCAACGACTTTGAGGCGCTCTCGAGAGCCTTCGCGCTTAGCAAGCGAGAGCGCGAGGTCGCCTGCTGGGTCCAGCAAGGGCTAAGCAACAAGGAGATCGCGAGCGAGCTAGGGATCTCACCTCAAACCGTAAAGCGGCATCTTTCCAATCTCCTCAAGAAGTCCAAGGTAGAGAGCCGAACGGAGCTCGCCTACCGTCTCGGAGGTGCCCGCTGAGCGTTCTGGTCGACGCTTCGCACCCACCCCCCCCCGCGAATCACGCGCCCAGGTGTCGTCCGTCGAGGACGTGACGATTCTCTCGGTCCCTGAGCGCTTCGGCGCCCCCCAGGCGGAGGCGAAAGCGACGTGAGTAAGACACCCACCTGGCGAGAGTTCGAGCGCCTCCTCGCCCTGATCGGCGACCTCTGGGAATACGTCCCGAGCGTGCGAAGCCGCGAGGAATTCTTCCTTGACCGAGTCAGCCTCCTCTTCGGCTGTCGCGCCTCGACGCTCTTCCGGGGCGAACTGCTCCCCTTCGGCTCCGAGCCCATGCGCCTGGTATCGGTCCACCAGAGCGGATTCGGGGAAAAGGAGCAGAGTCTGCTCAGCGACTACTTGGGCGAGAACGGCCAGGACGACCCGACGATCGCACCGACCCTCGCGCTAGCCGCCACCCAGCCCCTCTGCGTGCCGCGAGCCTTCTTGCGCCAAGAGTTGATCCCGGCGGCCACCTTTTACCGGACTCGCCACTACGACGACTTCTGCAAGACCGTTGACATTGACTTCCGCCTCCAAGTCCTCGTAACCCTCAGCCGCTCGCGAGTCGCGTGTCTTTCCCTCCAGCGCGCTCACCGCGACCCGGCCTTCGGCGAGCGAGAGCGACGCTTGGCCGAGGCACTCTTCGGGCAAACGATACGCATCTTGGGCTGGCCAGCCCTCCCGGTCGGCGGGTCCTGAGAGGCGCCGACGGATCGCTTCTGGACCTCCGCGAAGCCGACCTGAGCTTCGACGGCCTCTGCGAGGCCTTTGGCTTTTCTCCTCGCGAGCGAGACGTCGCCAACTGGGTCCGGCGAGGGCTCAGCAACAAGGAGATCGCGAGCGAGTTGGGGACGTCCCCCCAGACCGTCAAGCGACAGCTCTCGAGTGTGTTTCGAAAGTCGCAGGTGGAAAGCAGGACCGAACTCGCCTATCGCCTTGGGGCCGGGACGCCCTCTCGCTAAGTCCTGCCGCGCCTAGCGCCCCGTCTCTCTCTGACCCCGATCGGGTCATAGAACCGCAACCCCCGGACTTCCTACCCTGTCGCCGACAAGGTAGCGCGCCCCTGCGCCTCGGTTCTCCTAGCGGCTCCGCCTCCTTGAGGACCCAGGAAAAGACAGCTCTCCTCCTCGCCCTTGCCTGCACCCTCTGGCTTGGCTGCTCAAAGGGCTCTGATAAGTAAATCACCCGCAACGGCTCGCCCCTTCCCACAGGCAGCGGGTCCGGTGGCGGATCCGGAACAGCGACGCCCGCGGCTTCGAGTTCGATCGGCGCTTCCGGTGGCTCGACCCTCGTCAGCACGGGCACCTTGGCAGGCGCGCAGGTGACTGTGCCCGCCGGCGCCTTGGGCACCAAGGTCAATATCTCGATTGCCTCTGGACCCGCGACACGATCCCCAGCGCCTACGCAGGCCTCGGGCCGGCGATCTCCCTCGGGCCCTCCGGCACGGCCTTTCTCCGGCACGTGCGCCGACAGCCTGACCTGGGAGTTGAAGGCCAAGGGAAACTTCACAACGCCGCTCGGCACCTTCACTGACGTGATCGAGGTGATCCGCGACGGCTCAGGCTCCCTTTTGCTACGCCCGCGGGATTGGCGTGATCAAGGAGGGCAGCGCGACGATCAGCAGCCTGACCCCCGCTTCGCTCCTGACTAATCCACCTACGCCTTCAGCAACGCTAGCAAAGCCCAGCCTCACCGGAGGGGACTCGCTGGGTCGGGTTCGGTGTGCGGTGGCTCCTCGTCGGCCGTCGAATCAATTCCATGCGGTCGTTCGTTCAGGAAGGCGCGACTTCAGAGACGTCTGTCTCGCTGAGACGCAAGACGTCTGCCCCAGCCTCGACGCAGCGAGCTCTACAAGCCTCGAGTTCGGACTGCAATGAGGCTAGCGACTCTGAGCGCCCTGGCCGACAAGGGGTCCCCTGAGGTGGCGAAGGATTCGAGCACGGCAGCGCTCTCTCGTCTCCCACAACATTGGAGCGCGTCGAGGCATGCTGCCCGCTGGGATGGGCTCTTAGCACTCAACAAGAACTGCTCGAGGTCGCGGGCAGCGTTGCTCCAGCCGCCGAGCGAGCGGAGAGCTTCGGCCGAGACCCTTAGGTCCGAGTCATGGCAAAGCTCGCTTAAGGCGCGGCGGGCGCGGGCGTGTGGTGCATGGCGCCCTAGGGCGCGGGCCGAGAGGCGTCGGGTGCTTGCCTCAGACGAGGCCGCGGCCGCGACGAGTATCTCGCGAGCTCGCGCGACGTGCGTGTTGCCCAGCGCTTGCGCAGCCGCCTCCCGCACTGCGTGTTCGGAGCGGAAGTCGGCGAGCAGTGCGCCGTGCTCGACCAAGGCCTGAGGGCTACGCGCTGCCCTCAGCGCCTCCACCGAAGGCGACCCCTCGGCCGCGAGGGCCAAGGGTGAAGCGTTTAGGTCGAGGCGCCGCCGGAGCTGGATCAGCGTGTTCCGCTCGTGTGCGGTCGCGCAGGCCCTGAGGCGTTGATTGAGGACCTCGATCGCGTCCGCGTGCGTCAACTGGCGCAAGCGCTCCTGGAACTCTGCTCCTCCTCTTCCCAGAGGAAGTCTTAGACCTCCGGGCGAGCGTGGCACGACCGCGCTCGCCTGCCGCGCCTTCGCTCGTGGGACGAGAAGGGCTCGCTGCCTCGGAGGAGCAAGAACAGGTGCTGGACCTAAGGTCCCAGCGAGACCTGCTGCGCTCTCGGAAGCTGGGGGCGGTCCTTCACGCTTCGCAGACCTCTCCTTGGAAGTGGCCCCAGCGACCGAGATCGGAGACGACTCCTGAGAGCCCTGTCCCGGCTCCTGCTCCAGCAAGAGCCAGGCCCCCCAGGAGAGGAGCAAGGCTGGCGGGACAGCAGCCAGACGGGTCCAGACTCTAGCGTGACGCACGCCGACTCCTCGCTAGGGCTTGAAGTAGCCGCGAGCTGTGAACGCGAAGGCACGCCCCTTGCGACCGTCGACCCAGGCCACGTGAACGTAGCCGCCGGCGACCCTGACCTTCGGGACGTCAAAGACGTTGCCGCTGACCGGCGCGTCACTGAGCCTCGTGTTGGTCCAGGTGGCCCCGTTGTCCGTGCTGCGACCCAGATGGATCCCCTTGTCACCACCGATCAGGCCGACGTAGACGCAGAGGACGTTGCCCGCGGCGTCGACCGACACGTTCGGCTTGAAAAGGGTTCCGGCGTTCGTCTTGATCTGAACACTCGTCGACCAGGTCGCGCCCCCGTCAGTGCTCCGGCTGAAGTTGACGCTCGAGTTGCCGCCGGTGTTCTCGGTCCAAGCGCAGATCAAGTCACCCGTGGGGCCGACCGCGACCGTCGGCTTGTTCGCACCGACCACTCCGGTGTTGCTGTTGATCTTGACGTTGGCTGACCAGGTTACCCCTCCGTCGGTGCTGACGGTCGAGTAGACGTCGCCAAACCCGTCCCGAGTGTCGTACCAAGCCGAGAAGATCACGCCCGAGCCAATCGCCACGACAGTGTCCTGGCGACTCCCGACCAAGCTGTCGCTGAGCGTGGCCGTGGCGCTCCAACTTGCGCCGCCGTCTGCGCTGTAGCGAAGTTCGACGTTGGTGCCGCGCCAAATCGCGACGACCTCTGTGCCGAGCGCTGCGATCGAGTAGCCGGAGGCTACCGTGTTTTTGAGCTTCTGGTTGGCTGACCAAGTCGCCCCTCCGTCCGCGCTGCTCGAGAAAAACAAGCCCGTATTCAAGAGCCTCTCGTCTCTCCAAGCAGCGAAGAGGGTGTTGCCGAGGCCCCCTGCCAGGGAGGGCGTGTTTTGACTTCGAAAGCTCCCGTCCACGACTGGAGAGAGGTCCGCGCCCCAGGTCGAGCCTCCGTCACCGCTGGACGAGACGAACACGTCCGTGTTCGTGACGTCGAGGTTGAGGTGGTAGTTCCGGGAGTCTGTGTAGAGACACGCGACCAGGCCGGACTGCGTGAGCGCGAGCGCGACGTCGGTCTGCCGACCGGGGTCGTCGTTGGGCCGCGTATTCGCCGACCAGGTCACTCCGCCGTCCGTGCTCTGGGTCACGTAGACGTCGTCGCTCCAGCGATTGCGGGTGTCGATCCAAGCGCAGGAGAGATTTCCTGAGCTGTCGATCGCGAGGGAGGCGGAGCGTTGAGCCCGGGTGCCCGTCGCGTCGTCGACTCGAGCGCCTGCCGACCAGGTCGCGCCCTCGTCGCTAGAGCGCGCGACGTATATGTCGTAGTTGTTGGCCGGGGTCCGGAAGTCCTCCCAAACGCAGACCACTTGACCCGCAGGCCCCGCTACCAAGCTCGGACTCTCCTGATTGGCCGCCCCCGGGCCGTCGTCGATCCTGGTGTTCGTGGCCCAGGTCGCGCCGCCGTCGGTGCTCCGGGTGAAGAACACGTCGTAGTTCCCGGTCCGCCGGTCCTCCCAAGCGACCGCGATCGCGCCGCTCGTCAAGAGCGCGACCTCGGGATCCAGCTGGCGGCTGGTGTCTCCGTCGTCGTTAATGAAGACCTCGCTCGTCCAGGTGGCTCCACCGTCGGTGCTCTGCACGAAGCCAATGTCATAATTCGGCGGCGGAGCCTCGCTCACACACACGACTCGGGTGCCGTTGACGGCCAATCGGGGATTGCTGCGGTTGTCGTTCGTCCCGCCCGCGATCAACGCTGGAGCAGACCAGGTGGCGCCTCCGTCAGCGCTCTTGCTGAGTTTGAGCCCGCTCGAGCCCCAGGCGCAGTAGAGGTCTCCGTTGGGACCGATCGCGAGGGTCAGCGAGAACACGGACTCCGAGGTGACTTGCACATTCGCGCTCCAGGTCAAGCCGCCGTCGGTGCTCCGAGTGAAGTAGATCCGACGGCTGTTGAGGCCGTTGCGGTCGTCCTGCCAGACGCAGCCGATTTCGCCCGAGGGACCGACTGCGAGGGAAGGCGAACTCATGTTCTGGTTCCCGATCACGTCGTCGTTCAATTCGAGGTTCGCGCTCCAAGTCAGGCCCCCGTCGGTGCTGCGGGCGAAGAACACGTCTCCGGAGGTGCCCGTCGAGTCTCCCCGGGCGTCTCGCCAAGCCGTATAGATCGCGCCCGTCCCGACCGCGGCCACGGCGCCGCTCTGGTCGACCTCGTTGGCGAGCGGCGAGTTCGGAAGCTGCACGTTAGCCTCGAAGCCCTCGTAGCTGAATCCACCGGTGACGGTCGTCGAGCCGGCGGTAGCCGGCGTAACGACTATGACGTCGGCCGGGCCGAGCGCGCCCGCCGGCGTCACGCAGGTCAGGGTTCCGCTATCGACGAAGGTCACCCCCGCCGCCAGGCCACCGATCGTGACCGTCGCGCTGGGAACGAAGCGGGTCCCTGAGATCGTGATCGGCGTCCCACCCGCGGGAGAACCTGTGTCTGGAATCACGCTCGAGACGAAGGGATCTCCGTGGATCAAGGCGAAGCTGTCGCTCGCGCTCGCGCCGTCGTCGTCGCTGACCGTGATCGTCACGAAGTAAGTGCCCTGGGCTCCGTAAGTGTGGCTGCCTGTGACCGTGAGCGAGGTCACGATCGCGGCTTCGCTCACGCCGTCTCCCCAGTTGACGCTCGCGGTGTGGGTGTCCGCGCTGCCTGGGTCAGTGAAGGTGGCGGGCGCGAGGCTCGCGAGGGCTCCCGTCGCGACGACCGTGTCCGGGCCAGCGCTGACGAGGGGGGCCGCGTTGGAGACCGCGACGGTCAGCCCACCGCTGCCTGAGCCTCCGTCGTCGTCGCTGACCGAGATCGTGACCGTGTAGCTCCCGTTGTCCGCGTAGGCGTGCGTCGGCCAAGTCACCGTTCCCGTCCCGATCGCGCCGACGTCGTTGTTTCCGTCGCCCCAGTCAATCGTGGCGTTGGAGTGGGTGTCTGCTGGAACGTCGCTGAAGGTCGTGATCGGGAGGATTAGGGTCGCGCCTTCTGCGACCGGCCCAGCGCTGCCCGCTGAGACGAGCGGCGCCACGTTCGAGACCGTGACGCTGAATGTGGTGCTCCCAGTGCCCCCGTCGTCGTCCGTCAGCGAGGCCGTCGCCGCGAACGTTCCATTGTCCGCATAGGTGTGAGCGGGCCAGCTAATGCTCTTCGTGCCGACCGCGCTGATGGTTCCGGTGGCGGTCGGCGATCCGTCGCCCCAGTCGATCGTAGCGTTGAGGTGCGTGTCCCCAGGCGCGTCCGAGTAGAGCGTCGGAGCGACGCTCAGGGCCTGCCCTTCGTTGCTGCTCTCGGCGGTCGCCGACAAGATCGGCGCGACGTTGCTGACCGTGACGAGGAGCGTGTCGGTCCCGATCGCGCCGTCGCTGTCGGTCAACGAGGTCGTCACGGCGTAGGGCCCGTCGTCGGCGTAGGTGTGGGACGGCCAGGTCACGGTCCCTGAGCCAATCGTCCCGACGTCGCTATTCCCGTCTCCCCAGGCGATCGCGGGGGTGTTGTGGGTGTCGGTCGGGTTGTCGGTGAAGGTCGTAGCGACCAGGGTCAGCGTGCTCGTCTCGGTGATCGTACGATCGGATCCGGCGCTCAGAACGGGAGGTTGGTTGGCTACCGTGATCGTGAGCGAAGCGGTGCCTATGCCTCCGTCGTCGTCCGTCAGGGAGAGCGAAGCTGTGTAGGTCCCCGTCGTCGTGTAGGTATGCGCGGGCCAGGTGATCGAAGAAGTCGAGATCGCGCCGACGTCGCTGTTCCCGTCACCCCAGTCGATCGTGGCGGCTGAGTGAGTGTCCGCGGGAGTGTCGACGAAAGTCGTCACGGGAAGCGTCAGCGCGATCCCCTTGTCGACGCCGGCGGCCGGACCTGGCGAGAGGACCGGGGCCACGTTCGCGATCGTCGCCACGACTGCGTCGGTTCCTGTGCCTCCGTCGTCGTCTGTCAGCGAGGTCGTCAGAGTGTAAGTCCCGTTGTCGGCGTAAGTGTGAGAAGGCCAAGTGATCGTCCCGGTTCCCAGCGCTCCGACCGAGGTCGGCGAGCCGTCGCCCCAATCGATCGTGGCGTTGAGATGGGTATCCGCCAGAGCGTCCGAGAAGATGGTCGGAGCCAGTGTCAACGAGGCAGCCTCAGCTGCGGTCCGGTCGGGGCCAGAGACGAGGACCGGGGCGACATTGCTGACCGTGACCACTAGGGAGTCGCTCCCGACCGCGGCGAGGTGATCGCTAAGCGAGGTTGTCACCGTGTATGTCCCGTTGTCGGGGTAGGTGTGAGGAGGCCAGGCGATCGTCCCGACGCCCAGGGTGCCCACGTTGCTCGCGCCGTCGCCCCAGTTGATGGTGGGGTTAGAGAAGGTCTCCCCGGCGGAGTCTGTGAAAGTCGTCAGGGCAAGGGCCAAGGGGGCAGCCTCGGCCACGCTCCGATCCGGACCTGCGTTGAGCGTCGGAGGGACGTTGACGTCAAGCGTGAGGCTCTGAGTGTCCGCCCCAGCAGTGTTGGTTGCCTGGATGATCACGGTCGCGAAGCCAGCGTCGCCAACCGAGGGCACGCCAGTGATCGTGGGACCCGTAGCGGTCAGCCAGCCCGGAAGGTTGGAAAAACTCACGGCCACGCTAGGAGAGCCGATCGCCGCGACCGTGTAGCTGTAGGACACACCGGGCGGAGCGCTCGTGGTCGGAGTCGAGGTGATCGTTGGGGCTTGCTGGACGGTAAGGCTAAAGACCTGCGTCGCGGCGCTCCCGATCCCGTTGGTGGCGTCAAGGGTGATCGAACCGGAGACGCCGACGTCACTAAGCGCGGGGGTCCCCGAGAGGACACCGCTCGCCGGATCAAAGGATAACCAGGCCGGGAGCCCAGCTGCGGAGAGCGTTGGTGCTGGGGCGCCCGTCGCGGTCAAGGTGTAGCTGAAGGCAGCGCCTGCGATCGCTCCGCTCGGAGCGCTGCTCGCGATCGCCGGCGCAGAAGAGGCCGTCACGGTCAACACGACGGTCTGGCTGGAGCGGTCGACGCCCCCGTTAGCGGCTCCGCCGTCGTCCTGGACGCTGATCGTGATCCTCGCCACGCCGACTCCGACGGGAGTGAAGGTCAGGCTCCGAGTTGAGCCCGTCCCGCTGAACGCGAAGGTCGAGACGATGGCGGCGTTGTCGGAGTTCGCACTGAAGCTCAGCGTCTGAGCCTCGTTGGGGCCGGAGGTGACTCCGCTCAGAGCCAGCGACTGCTGAACATTCGTCAGGCCTGCCTGGTCGACAGAGGGAGCGAAGCTTGGAGCCTTGTTGACGCCCGCCGGGGCCACGTCTTGAGTGGAGAGAGCGTCGGTTAGTCCGGAGAGATCGCTACTCGTCGCCCCTGACGCGTTCTGGCTGCCACTCAAGAAGTCGAGGGCCGAATCCGCGAGCTCCACCGTGCCTGCGCTCGGAGTGAGGGAAGCTCCACTGAGCTGAACGGCGCTGCCGGCTCCGTCTTGTCCGTTGAAGACGCCGTCCTCGAAGTCACGAGCCAGAGCTTCGACGAGGTCGAGCGGATCACTCAGGCCCCGGTTCGCGGCGCTCTGAGAGAGGGCAGAGAGCACGAAGCCGAGTCGTGCCTCCGGGGCGTTCGGATCTGCCAAGATCGCGGCGGAGTCCGCCGAATCGGTCGGGTCGAGGGGAACTAGGGTGCGGGGGTCCGTGTTCCCGAGTCCCATCTCCAGGGCGATTTCGAGGTTGGTTGCTAGGACCTGCGCCTCGGCTAGCGCGTTGGGGTCCGTCTTCGAGGCGGTCACCGCACGCCGCGCCGCGAATGTCGAGAGCGGCGTGAGGCTGATTGCCTTGGCACCGCTGCCGGCTCCGCTCCCGATCAGCGCCTCCAGCGTGCGGGGGCGAAGACTGTCGAGCGTCGAGAGCGCAGGGATCGACCCCAGCGAGAAGTTGGTCCCGCTGGCCTCGTCTCTATAGGTCCCTTGCCCTGCAACGAGCAAGAAGGGACCGTCGCCCCCGATCGAGAGCGTGTATTGTCCGCTAGCGTCCGTGGAACTAGTCTCGAGTAGCTCGAGGGATCGATCCGAGTTGACTCGAAACACCTTGAGAACGCCGTTGCTGACCTTTCCTGCGACCACGGAGCCCGCGAGGTTGGTCGTCGGGGCGTGGCCACCGCCGCCTCCACCGCTACCGCCGCATCCGACCAGGATCGAGCCCAAGGCTCCAATGGCAACTAGGTTCCTGAGGCTTCTCTTCATAGTCTGTTCTCCGGTCCTTGGTCAGGCGCGGTGCGCTCTCGTTCCCAAGACGTAGGACTATCGACAAGCCTGGAGACCGGAGCAATAACCCAGATGGGCCAGTCGCCTTCGAGAGACATAAGGTCGGCGCGTGTTTCTCGCAGGCGATGGCGAGAGTTCGTCCAAGGGTGTCAACCGAGGCGATAGCAGGACCTACAACACCGGCGACTGCCGCTCGGCTGCTTCCCAGACCAAGGCGAAGGAAATTCCTCGCGGTGGACTCGAAGTGAAGTCTGGCGGAACCGTCTCCCCCACAGTTCCCCCATAACTGGCCAGCCGACCGGCCAGGATCCCTTCCAATACTGGCGTTGCGCGCTCGGTCGACGCATCTTCTAAGCCGACGGTTGTGGGTTCGATCCCCGCCGGGCTATGTCCTCGCGTCCTCCCAATGCAGCACGGCCTCGGCGCGCGAGCTCTCGTCCCGCTCGAAGGACATCTGCCTGCGCCCCTTCGCCTCGGCAGCGAAGGCTGTGGTCCCACCGCCCGCGAAGGGTCAAAGACCAACTCGCCTGGCCTGCTGAGCAGTCGGATCAGCTCTCGAAACATGTCGTCCGGCTTCTTGGCCTGTGCCGTGCCCTCCCTTTCCGGGCTCTCGGGATCGGGTAGGAGAAGACCCCGTCCTCATAGGGCTAGCCAGGGTCGCGGTTGAAGATTCACTTCCTCCGAGGCTTCACCTTCACGGCCCAGAGGCCGTGCTCCTCGCGGGGGACGAAGGACCGCCCCCGGTTTCGAGGCATGGGGTTCCTCTTCGACCAAGTGAGCTTCGCCTTCACGGAGAAGCCCAGGGACGCGAGCGCCCGCGCAAGGTCGCCGAGATTCTTCCTGTCGTTCCAGATCACGATTGACCCACCGGGGACGAGGGCCCGCGCAGCCTCCTCGAGCCACGAGAGTTGATCGAAGTCCCCGTCCCAGTCGAAGTCAATCCCCGTCCGGCCCATGGTTTGGAAGTTGTTGGGCCGCGAGACGTTGTAGGGAGGATCGGTCAGGGTCAGCCGCACGGACTCCGAGGGAACGCGCGGCAGAAGTTCCTCAGCGCACCCATGCAGGACAACGCACTGGGCGGGGTCCAGCGGGGCCTCAGACGGCTCCATGGCGCCCTCCCCGCTGCCCGCACGGGAGCAGAAGCGCCACAACCCTCACCAGAGCAAGGCCTTGCGTGTTTATCAGTCTTGATGGTTCACCTGTATTCCACCCACTCTGGCAAAGTGGAAGTGCTGACGAGCTCGGGCTCCGACGCCCGCTCGTCGCGGCGGTCGCGCTCCTTGGCCAGCTGCTTGCGCCGCTTGCGAGTCCGGCCCCGCTTGCGGTCGTTCTCGACCCGGCGCTTGCGCAACTCCTCGGCGCTGACCTCGGCCCGGAGATCCACCCAAGGATTCTCAGTGAGGTTCCGCTTGGACGTGGTGCCGAAGAAGGCGTGGTCTGGGCGCTTGACGCGCTTGGTGGTCCCAATGTCCTCCGGTAACCAAGTCAGACCGGGCCAGTCCTCTGGCCGCTCGACCAGTCCTGCAGCGACGGCTTGGCCCGCGAAGTAGACCCACTGCGCAATCGTCGCGTCGTAGCCATGGACCTCGACGTTGTCGTAGGAGCCCCCGTCCCAAAGAGCACCGCCGCGACCAAGCTGGGCGTTGAGCGCGCGGGCCACGAGGCTGTTTAGGTCAGCGAAGAACTTCGGGACCTTGGACTTGGCGCCGCCAATTCGGTCGCGGAGGTTGGTGTGATAGTGAAATGTGCAGCGACGCGTTATGTGGAGTCGCGCCTCCTAGACCCCTGGTGGCCTCCGGGAGGCAGACTGGACTCAGCATAACGCGATCGATCGCCCA
>JAESQQ010000048.1 GCA_016765095.1 Planctomycetota bacterium
GCGAGCTGGCGCGTGCTCTTCGCGAAGCGCACGCGCCAGCTCACTGGAGTCGCTGTAGCGCTCCTGAGGCTCCTTGGCCAAGCAACGCAGGCAGACCCTTTCTAGGGCCGGATCGACCCCGGGCACGAGCTCCCGAGGGGGTCGCGGCGGAGCGTGCAAGACCTTGTCGAGGGTCCCGAGCAGGGTCGGTCCTTGAATCGGTGCTTCGCCCGTCAGGGCCGCGTAGAGGACCGCCCCCAGGCCGTAGACGTCGGTCTCGCTGCTGGGAGAGGCGCCCAGGCCGCACTGCTCGGGAGCCAGATACCCGGGCGAGCCGAGGATCTCGCCGGTTTGAGTTAGGTGCTGGCTGACGTCGAGGGGAAGCGCTATCCCGAAGTCCACGATCAACGGGTGCGCGTCGGGCACCCGGAGAAGAACGTTGGCCGGCTTGAGGTCTCGGTGGAGGACGCCTCCGGCGTGAGCGGAGGTGATTCCCTCGCAGAGTGAGATCAAGAGCTGGCGAGCGGCTGGGCTTGAGAGCGGTCCTCGCTTGAGCCGCTCTTCGAGCGACTCGCCCTCGACGTAGTCCATGGCCAGCCAGAGCCCGCCCGAGTAGGTGCCGCGGGCACGCAGCGCGACGAGGTTCGGGTGCGCCAAGCGCTCGAGGACTTGTCCCTCTCGCTCGAAGCGCGCCAGCAGGTCCGGATCGTCGGCGAGGGACGCGTGAATCACCTTGATCGCGACGGCGTCCGGATCGCCCCTGACTCGACCCAGGTAGACCGCCCCCATTCCGCCGCGTCCGAGCTCGCGCTCGATCGTGTAGGGGCCGATCTCCATGCAGACCTCGGGGTTCGCGGAGGAGCCATGTTACGCGCTCCCGACGGGTCTCGTTCGCTCAGTCGCTCTCGCTCAAGCGCACGGCGAGGGCCGCCAAGCGCTGCTGAGCGCGCGGGCGGAGCGCCTTGTTCTCGGCCTGAGACTTGGCGTAGGCCAGCGCCTCGCGGCCCCGCCCGAGGGCGCAGAGCGCCTCGACACGCTCGCTGAGAGCGCCCGCGCAGGTTGGATCGAGGACGAGCGCGGCGTCGCTCAGGCGCAGCGACTCGGTCGCGTTTCCTCCTCGGCGCGCCAGCTCTGCGTCGACAGCCGTCAGCTCAGCCTGCGAGTCGGGCAGGACGGGCCACTGCCTCAGGGGGCGCAGCCGCGCGACCTCTCGCGAGGCGTCGGGGATCCTCCCCGCCAAGATCAAGAAACGAACCCAGGCCACGTCGATCGAATAGCGAACGGGGAGGTCGCCAGGTGGGACGAGGGCGCGCGCCTCTTCGAGCGCCGCCTTCGCTCCCGCGACGTCGCCTCGTGAGGTCAGGATCTTTCCTCGGAGCAGAAGCCCCGCTGACCTCGGCACGAATCGGCTGCGCGCGTCGAGGTGCCGCGCGAGGCTCAGGAGCGCTTTCTCGTCTTGACCATGCCAGCGGTACGTCGCGGCGAGATCAAACTCCATTGGGTGACGGACCTCAGCCTGAAGTCGAGGGGCGGCGAGCGCGCCGCGCAGCGTCTCGATCGCCCGGGCAAACTCCCCCTCCTTGCACTGAAAGTGAGCGATCCAGCTCGGGATCCGGGCGTCCGAGTTGGGTCGCCTCCGCCAGGCCTCGAGCAGTTTGAGCGCGGCTCGTGTGTAGGTCTCTCGCTCTGCCGCGGGGGCGGCGAAGCTGAGCGCCTCGATCCCCTTCAGCTCGCCGGAGGGGACCCGCAGCCGGTCTGAGACTTGGATCGAAACGCCCTCGGCGGCGGTCCTGAGGGCGGTCAGGGCTGCGAGGAGGTGAGCGAATGTGCCTTCGGCGGGGCGGGCGAGGATCGCGGCCAGGCTCCGCTGAGCGTCGACGAGGGTCTGGGCGGGCGCTGTCAGGTCAGCCCGCGCTCGGCTCAGTGTCGCTTCGCCCTCGGTGTTCAACGCGAGCGGCTCATTCTGCTCAGCGATCAGGTAGCCCTCCCAGAGCAGGAGCGCGCTCTCAGCGTCCGGCTGCTGACGGTAGAGTTCGAAGCCGAGGTTGAGCGCTCCCAGGGCCAGACCCCTGCATTCGAGGGTGGGGTAGGCCTCACGGGACAGCGCTCGCTCGTCGTAGTTCGCGCGGTGAATCTCGTCGAGGAGCTTCGGGAGGCGCTCCGGGGGGAAAGGAAATCCGAGCGCCTTGACGTAGGCCCCCCGCTGCTCGAGGCCGTCGCTCGCGCGGGCGAGTTCGACCCAAGTCTTCGTTGAGGGAGCCTCGCGGACCGCTCGCTTGATACGAGTTCGGCCTCGCTGGACGAAGCCAGCGCGGATCTCGAGGCGGCCGAGGGCGGCCATAGCCTGCGCGCGATCTTCCCGCCCTCGCGTCGCCGCGAGGGCCCTCTCCCCGGCGCGGATCGCCTCCTCGCGTCGCCCGAGCTTCGAGAGCGCCTGCATCTTCGAGAACTCGAGGCGGATCAGATTCTCGCCGCCGGGCGGGACTCCGCAAGACGCCTCGAGCCGCTCGAGGGTCACCAGGGCCTGCTGGGCGTAGCCCTCGGAGTCGAGATACTGCTCGGCTGAGTCCAAGAGCAGCCTTCGCCGCTGGCCGCGCAGCGCCACCGCGCGATCCAGGGTCAGCACCGAGAGCCGAGCCGCAGCGATTTGGGGCAGCATTCGACGGACCTGGACTTCGAGCTGGAGCTGATCCTGGGAGGCGCGAAGGCCAACCCAGGCCTGGCTCAGGCTGGAAACCCGCTCTAGGATCCCGATCTGTCGACTCGCGTCTTGTTCGAAGTCTGCCAGCCGCAACAGCGCGGGGGGGCTGTGTGGCTTCAACTCCAGCCAGCGCACCAGGGCCTGGTAGGCCACCGCGCGCCGGCCGGCCTGCGCCCCGCGGCTGGCTTGGGAGTCTAGGACTCGCTGGTAGCCCTCGTGCAGCTCGGGCCACTCTCCGCGGACCTTGAGCGCTCGCAGCAGGGCCTCTTCTATTGCGTTCAAGCGCCCCGCTGCGGGCACGCCAGCGACCTCGAGCAGAGCATGCAGTCCGCGCCCCTCGACGGAATCGTCGTGGTCTTCCTGCGCAGCCTGGAGCGCGATCTCCTGGGCGCGGCGCCAGGACTCCTCGCTTGCCTCGACTTCGTCTCGCCCTCTCAGGAGGGATCGGTAAGCGAGCCGTGCCGCGAGCGACGAGTCGGAGGTCCGCCCCCTCGCGCGGAGGTCGCGCTCGATCCAGCGCAGGCTCATTCGCCAACGCCCGAACGCGAGGAGGTCGTGAACGGTCCGAGAAGGGTAGAGCTTCGCGGGGCGCAGCAACTCGTCGACGAGCTTCGCGATCCGAGCGGGCTCGCGAATCACCGGCGCGCCAGAGTCGGTCTTTGCGGCCAGCGCTCGCCGGAGCGCGTCGACAGCCCGGAGCCTGAGGTTGACTTGGTGTGTCCCTTCGATCCTGTCGAGGGTGTCCTCGACGAGCTCGATCTGCTCGTTGAGCGCGCTGGCCTCGAGGAGGAGCAGGTGCGCCCCCGTGTTGGGGTCCTCCGGGCGCCGATCCAACTGGAGACGAGCCAGGTCTCGCTCGCCGAGGTGAGCGAGCGCGATCGCTAGGAGAGCGGCCAGGCGGCGAGCCTGGAGACCTGGCACCTCTAGAACCTCGCGCGCGCGAGCAGCCTGACCGGAGCGTAGATAGGCTAGGCCCAGGACCGTTGCGTAGTCAGTGGGGAAGCTGCCTCTTCCCCCTAAGGGGGGAGCGTGCGCCAAGAGGAGCGCCAGGGCGTCTGCGGCGCGGTCCTCTTGCAGCAGGCCGTAGCCAACGACCAAGGCGGCCCGAGCTCGGAGGGAAAGCGGGGCTTGCGGGGAGGCGAGCACGAAGCGAAGTAAATGGCTTTGCCTCGGGTTGATCTCTTCGGTGGACTTTCTGGTGAGGGTCGTGCGGAGCCAGTAGACGACCAGTCTCCCCCAGGGGTGCCCGGCCCTGGCGGCCGCGAACTCCGCCTCGTCGAGGGAACTTGAGGCCGACTGCCACCGCTCGGCCCCGGGGCGACGGTAGAGCCCGACGTAGCCGAGGTGAACCCGCCAGGACTCTCCGCTAGCTCCCTCCCAGCGCTCAAGGGCCTTCGTCGTGCGCTTCGCTACGTCCGAGCGGCCCGGCGAGGCCTCGAGCTCTCGTCCGCTGACCAAGGCCGCCAAGCGGATCAGCGCCAAGCGTTGCTTCGGCGTCGCGGCTGAGCTGCCAAGCAGACCCTCTTCGAGCTCTTGGCCCAGCGCTCCGAGCTCTGTCGGGGTGAGGACTTCGCTCGAGAGGAGGCCGTGAAGCCCTCTCGTGAGCGCGACGAGGGCCCTCGCCCAGGGCTGAGGGGACTGGCCCGCTAGCCGCTTGGCGACCTTGAGCGCTTGGGTCCGCTTCTCTTCCCAACTCGGGCTCCCCTCGCCTTGAGCGTTCAGCTCGGCGGCCAGGAGTCGCCAGCGAAGCCAGACGGCCTCCAGCGTCTCGACCTCGTCTAGGGCCCTGTGCCCCTCGCCCCAAGCTTGGCTCTCGAGCGCGTGCTCGACTCGGGAGGCGAGCGGGAGCTGAGCTGGGCTCGGAGACGGCGGCGCAGACGCGAGCGACGTCGCCTGTGCGGACTCAGCGGGTGTCGCGGGGGGGTCAGAGACCAAGCCCGAGGCAGCCAGTCCGAGCACCCCCGCCAGCCCGACGGCCGAGGCTGCGAGCGCCAGGAGGGGCGCTCGGCGAGGAGCAGCCCTCTTCTCACGGAGGGCAGCGGCCAGCTCGTCAGGGCCCGCGTAGCGCTCGCTGGGGTCCTTGGCTAGGCAGCGCAGGCACACGGCCTCGAGCGCGGGGTCTAGGCCTGGGACCAGCGCGCGGGGCGCGCGCGGGTTCGCGTTGAGCACCTGGTCGAGGGTCGCGATCAGGCTCGCCCCCTGGAGCGGTGGGTGTCCCGTCAGGGCGGCGTAGAGCACTCCGCCGAGGCCGTAGACGTCTGTCGCAGGGCTCGGGGGCTGTCCGACTCCACACTGTTCGGGGGCGAGATAGCCCGGCGAGCCGAGGATCGTGCCCGTGGCGGTCAGGTGCTGACTCACGTCGAGCGGGAGCGCGATCCCGAAGTCGACGATCAGAGGAGCGCCGTCCGACTCACGGAGCAGGACGTTCGTTGGCTTGAGGTCGCGGTGCAGGACGCCGCTCGCGTGGGCGTGGCTGACGCCAGCGCAGAGCGCGAGGAGCAACTCGCGAGCCTCGGGGCTCGGGAGCGGTCCCGTCCTCTTGAGACGTTGAGCCAGCGACTCGCCCGGCACGTAGTCCATGGCCAGCCAGAGGCCGCCCGAGAAGGTCCCGCGGGCCCTGAGTTTGACGAGGTTGGGGTGCGAGAGGCTCTCGAGGATCTCCCCTTCGCGGTGAAAGCGAGCCACGATCTCGGGGTCGCCTGACAAGCTGGCGTGGAGGACCTTGATCGCGACGGGCTCGAGCGCGCCCTGCGTGCGGCCGAGGTAGACCGCACCCATTCCTCCTCGGCCGAGCTCACGCTCGATCGTGTAGGGGCCGATCTGCATGGGAGACCTCATGGCTGGAGCGAACTGCGAATCCTACGCGGCGGGCCTCCTAGCGCGCTCCCCCGATTCGGGCTAGCCTGTCGAGCGCTGGAATCGTGTTGTGGCCCGCCTGGGGCCTGGCGTCCGGCGCGACCCTCGTCCTCAATGGAGCCCCGGTGCCGGCCCTTGATCCGCGTTACCTCGATCACTTCCAACACCCGCGACACGCGACGCGGTTGGAGGCTCCTGACGTGGAGGTTTCCGCAGAGAACCCAGTGTGCGGCGACGAGTTAACGCTCGGGATTCGGCTCGCGGACGGGCGAATCTGCGACCTCGGCTTCGCCGTGCGCGGCTGCTCGGGCTCGATCGCGGGCGCGTCCGCGCTCTGTGAACTCGCGCTCGGACAGACCCCGGAGTCGGCCGCCGAGATCAAGCGCGAAGCGGTCGAAGCGGCCCTCGGCGGGCTGCCCCAACTCAAGCGTCACGGAGCCGACCTCGCGGTCGACGCGCTCCAGCGCGCCCTCGCAGCCCTCGCGGCTGCACCCCCCCCACAACCCCAGGCCTCTGTGGCCTGCGAGGAGACGCTATGAGCATCAAGAGCGATCGCTGGATCCGCCGCATGGCCAACGAGCACGGGATGATCTCCCCCTTCGAGGAAAAGCAAGTCCGCGAGGGCGTGATCAGCTTCGGCCTCTCCAGCTACGGCTACGACCTCCGCGTGGCCGACGAGTTCAAGATCTTCACCAACGTGCACAGCACCGTCGTCGACCCCAAGAGGTTCAACCCGGCGAGCTTCGTCGACGTGAAGGGGGACTGCATTGTCCCGCCCAACAGCTTCGCCCTCGGGCGGACCGTCGAATACCTGAAGATCCCGCGCAACGTGCTCACGATCTGCCTCGGCAAGTCGACCTACGCTCGCTGCGGGATCATTGTCAACGTGACGCCCTTCGAGCCCGAGTGGGAAGGCTACGCGACGCTCGAGATCAGCAACACCACGCCGCTCCCGGCCAAGGTCTACGCGAACGAAGGCCTCTGCCAAGTCCTGTTCTTCGAGTCCGACGAGGAGTGCGAGACGAGCTACAAGGACAAGGGCGGCAAGTACATGAAGCAGCCTGCCCAGATCGTGCTCCCGAGGCTCGATTGAGCCCCACGCTCGCTCCCTGCGCGGTCGAGAGTGGGCGGGTCCGAACGCCCTCAGGGCTCGAGATCTATTGGGAGGCTCGCGGCCCGCGCGACGCTCCGCCGCTGCTCCTGATCCCCGGGATCGGAATGCAGCTCGTGCATTGGCCCGCAGGCTTCCTCGACCAGCTCGAGGCTCGCGGACTGCGCCTGATCCTGATCGACAACCGCGACGCGGGTCTCTCGGACAAGCACCCCGCTGCGGTCCCGCCGATCTGGCCCATGATCGGCCGGGCCCTGATCGGGCTCTCCGTTCGCTCGCCCTATCGGCTCCGCGACATGGCCGACGACACCGCAGCTGTGATCGAGGCCCTCGAACTCGAGGCGCCAGCCGTGCTCGGGATCAGCATGGGCGGCATGATCGCGCAGCTCCTCGCGCTCCGGCACCCCGAGCGAGTCGGGCGGCTGACCCTCCTCCAGACCACGAGCGGCGCGCGTCACCACCGGCCCAAACTCCGCGCGGTCCGCGCCCTAGTCGGGCCGCCTTCGTCGACCCGCGAGCAATCGATCGCGCGTTCGGTCGAGTGCATGCGCACGATCGGGAGCCCGGCTTATCCCTACGACGCCGAGCGCCAAGCAGCGGCTGCGGGTCTCGCCTTTGACCGCGACCACTGCCCTCAGGGCTTCGGTCGCCAACTGGCCGCGATCACCGCCTCGGGCGATCGCGTAACCGCGCTCCGGGCCCTCAAAACGCCAACCCTCGTCGTGCACGGCGAGCAGGATCCTCTGATCCCGATCAGCGCGGGGCGCGAGTTGGCTGAGCTGATCCCCGGCGCCAAGCTCGTGACCTTCACGGGCTGGGGCCACGACCTCCCCGAGCCGCTCTGGGGAACCCTGGCCGACACCCTCGGCACGTGGTCGCGCGGGGACTAATGCTGCCCATCACAAGTGCGGTACACCCCATTGCTTTCGTAGGGGAGGGGTTTACAGCTCCTGACGTTGACAAGCCTAATCCCAGAGGCCGTCTGTCTCTCCCGCCCAGCCCCCAGACCTTGCCGCTCGGCCTCTCTGGAGCCTCCGGCGCACTTAACCGTCGCTACCTCAGGAGCTGTATCCCCTCCCGCGGGCGGGGGTAAACCCCAATGCCAGGAGGCAATCGCCCTAACCGATGGCGGTGATGAGACTTGTGCGCATTCCATAGTCCATACACGAA
>JAESQQ010000532.1 GCA_016765095.1 Planctomycetota bacterium
AGGGGGTAAACCCCTCCCCTACGAAAGCAACGGGGTGTACCGCAACCTGTGATGGGCAGCACTAGCGTGCAGAGCGACGACGGGCACCGACCGACCCCTGAGCTACCCCTGGCCCCCTCTGCTCGACAGCCACTGATCCTGCGGCTCTGGGCCTGGCTCTGGTCGCGCTTCGGCCCGAAAATGTGGCTGCTCTACCTCGTGCTCTACGCAGCGTCGCTCCTCTTCGGTCGCTCGCTCGTGGTCACCGGCGAGATCCGGCTCGGCCTGAAGGACGTGGCGGGGGGCATGGCTGCAATGGCGCTCTTCCTGCTGATCCGGGTCGTCGACGAGCACAAGGACTTCGAGCAGGACTGCAAGTCCTCCCCCGACAGCGTCCTGGCTCGCGGTGAGGTGACCCTCGGCCACCTGCGGGTCGTGGGAGGTGTCGCCCTGGCCCTCCAGGTCGGCGTGCTCCTCTGGCTCGAAGGCGGGTTCGGCGTCACCACGCTGGCTTGGGCGGGCGTCGTCCTCTGGGTCTTTGCGCTCGCGCTCTTGACCGGCAAGTGGCTGGAGGAGCGATTCCTGCTCCTCACGATCGTTCACGTGTCCTCGTTCTCGCTCGCCATCGTGTGGCTGATCCAAATGGGCGCTCGACCCGAAGTGTTTCCCGCCGGGGCGACCTGGCTGGTCGCGCTCTCGCTCCTCTCGGCGGCGGCCTTCGAGGTGACGCGAAAGACCCATGGCCCGGAGGAGGAGCCGGCCGAGGCCCCTTCCTTCAGCAAGCTCTGGGGCCCCAGAAGCGCAGCGCTGGCGTCGGGCCTGTTGTTGTTGGCCGGGGCCGGAGCGCTGATCGTCGTGCTGCGAGGTCTCGGGTGCCTGAGCTGGTGGTGGCCGGTGCTCGTGGCTCTCACCTACATCGTGGCGTTGGTAAGCTTGGGCCGATTCGCCGCGGCCCCCAGTCGACCCGGATACAAGCGCAATCAGCTCGGCGTCGCCCTGGCGCTCCTCGGGAGCCACTCGCTGGTGGTCGTCGGCGTCGCCGTCGAGAGGGGGCTGACTTGGAGTTGAACCGCCTGGTCTTGACCGGAGAGGCCGCCTGGGCGGCCGGCGAGGCGAACGTCGGCGGCAAGGCGCTCGGCCTGGCGCGACTCCAGCGGGAAGGAGTGCGCGTCCCCTCCTGGTGCGTGGTCTGCGCAGACGCCCTCGCGCAGCACGTCGCCAGCGCCAACCTCGAGTCGGCCCTGGAGAGCGGCCTCGAACGGCTCGCCCAGTTGGCGCGGGAGAACCCGACCGGCGCGCCGGAGATCGAGCAAGGCGCCGAGGAGCTGAGGAGCGCGATCCTCTCCGCGAGCGTGCCGCCAGCCGTGGTCACCGCCGTGGAAGAGGCCTGCGGTAAGCTCGGCGCGGGGCCCTTCGCCGTCCGGAGCTCCATGGTCGGAGAGGACTCGGCCTCCCATTCCTTCGCCGGCCAGCTCGAGTCCTACCTCTCGCAGCGGAGCGGCGAAGACGTCCTCGCGTCGCTCAAGCGCTGCTGGGCCTCGGCCTTCAGCACCCGCGCCCTGCTCTACCGATTCCGGATCGGAGGAGACGCGGGCCTGCCCAGGGTGGGTGTCGTGCTCCAGGAAATGATCGCGGGGGAGGTCTCTGGCGTCGCGTTCACAGCTCATCCCGTCACGGGCCGTCGCGACCACGTGCTCCTGGCTGCCAACTGGGGACTGGGCGAAGGCGTGGTCGGGGGGGAATGCTCCACGGACGAATACGTCGTCGACCACGCGGGGAGCGAGGTCTCGGCGGCGGTGGCCGACAAGGAGTCGTCCGTCGTCTCGTCGGCGGCTTCGGGCACCGAGACGATCGAAGTCGCGACCGAGCGACGAGAGCAGCGCTGCCTCTCGACAGCGCAAACCGGGTGGCTCGCCAAGGAGACGGCTCGCATTGCGGCCTCGCTAGGAAGCCCCCAAGACGTCGAGTGGACCCTGGCCGGAGGCGAGTTCTACTTCCTCCAGACCCGCCCGATCACCTCGCTGCCAGCGCTGCCTGAGACCGACGGACCGGTCAACGTGTTCGACAACAGCAACGTCCAGGAGAGCTACTGCGGCGTCACCACGCCCTTGACCTTCTCCTTCGTCGCCCAAGTCCACGGACGGATCTTCACCCAGACAATGCGCGTCCTGGGCATTCCCGAGCCGCTCGTGCGCGAGCACGAGCCCGTCGTCTACAACCACTTCGGCCTCGTCCGGGGACGGGTCTACTACAACCTCAAGAACTGGTATCGCAGCCTGATGCTCTTCCCGTCCTATGAGCGGCACAAGGGAGACTTCGAGAAGCTGATCGGACTCGAGGAAGTCGCAGAGTTCAAGCAACAGGAGCTGCCCTTCTTCGCCCGTCTGCGACGCCGGGGGCGTCTGTTCGTGACCTTGATCAGGCTCTTGATCCAGGTCAAGCGGCTCCAGAAGACGCTTGAGCGCTTCTGGGCTGGCTTTGAGCTTGCCTACGAGCGGATCGACCGCGCTGGCTTGAAACAGGCGAGCTTGTCCCGGTTGATGGAACTCCTCGAGCAGGTCGACGAAGAGATCATCCAGAAGTGGCAAGCCCCGATCATTAACGACCTCTGGCTGTTAATGAGCACCGGCAGGCTGCGGCGCTTGGTGGAGGGCTCTGGAATCGAGGACCCCGAAGCGGTGCTGCTGAACCTAATGGGCGGACAGGGGGAGCTCGCTTCCACCGCTCCCACGATCCACCTGGTGACCCTCGCCCAACGAGCGCGCACAGACGCGGCGTTGACCGAGGCGATCACCGAAGGCAGCCCCGAGCAGGCGTTCGAGCGCTTGCGGCGAGACCACGCCGAATTCCACGAGGGCATAGCCGAGTACATCGAGCGCTATGGGGATCGGGTGATGGGCGAGCTCAAGCTCGAGACTGTGACCGTGCGCGAGGACCCCTCGTTCGTGATCGAGATGCTTCGCAACTACCTCGCGTCTCCCGACCTCGACCCAAGCAAGCTGCTGGAGGGGGAGCAAGACGCGCACCAGGAGGCGGCCGCCAGCCTGATGAAGCGGCTCGGAGCCCCGAAGCGCTGGCTCGCCCGGTGGACCCTTCGGAGCGTCCGCGCCGTGGTCTTCAACCGCGAGGCCTCTCGGCTCCTCCGGACCCGGACCTTCGGCCTCTACCGGGACATTTACCGAGCGATCGGCGACCGCCTTCACGAGGTAGGGCGCCTCGACGAGCCACGCGACGTGTTCTACCTGAGCGTCCGCGAGATCGAGGACTACTTCCGCGGGCAGGCCGTCTCGACGGATCTCGCGCCCTTGGCGCGCCTGCGCAAGGCCGAGTTCGCAACCTTCGAGCAGGAGCGGCTGCCGAACCAGATCCTGACCCGGGGAGCCGTCTACCACGGCAACGAACTGACGAGATCGCCCGTGACCGCAGAGGCGAAAGCCTCACAGAGCCTGCAAGGGACCGGCTGCTATCCAGGGATCGTCGAGGGTGCCGTGCGCGTGGTCAGGGATCCCAAGGACGCGACCTCGCTGGGCGGACGGATCCTGGTCGCAGAGCGCACCGATCCGGGTTGGGCGCCGCTCTTCCCGACCACGATTGGGATCCTCATCGAGCGAGGGAGCACCCTCTCGCACTCGGCCGTGATCGCCCGCGAACTACGCATTCCGACCGTCGTCGGCATTCCCGACTTGATGGACATCCTCGCCGACGAAGAGCGCGTTCGCTTCGACGGCGGCAGCGGCCACGTGGAGAGGCTGGAGCTGGAGCTGGAGCTGGGGAAAGCGGAGGCGGAGGCGGAGGCGGAGGCGGAGGCGGAGGCGGAGGCGGAGGCGGAGGCGGAGGCGGAGGCGGAGGCGGAGGCGGA
>JAESQQ010000533.1 GCA_016765095.1 Planctomycetota bacterium
GGGCGGGGTTTACCCCCGCCCGCCCCGAGGCCGCGCCGACCAGGCCTCTCAGGAGCCTTCCCGACGCCTCTACGCACTTGTCCATTGTTACGTCAGGCGCTGTAAACCGGAGGCCACGATTCTGAGAGGTCGCCCACGAGGGTCGTCTCACGACTCCCCTCCAGCCAAAGGATAGGACCACGATTCACTTCGCCACGATTTAGCGCCACAGACGTTTGCGCCCGGAGCGTCTATCCCCGTGTGTTAATCAGAATCAAGTGCGCGAACTGCGGTGTGTTTCAAGCCAGCGGAGACAAGCCACGCCACGAGTGCGCTCGGCGGGGGCTGGTGGCCCGTCTATGGGCTCGGGCTCGATTCGGTCGACTCGGCTGGGAGGCCAACAGCGTCCCGCCTTCCCCCCGGGCGATCCGGCGCGTGGCATTCGGATTGCGCTGCCTGCTCCTCCTAGGAGTGACGGCGGTCGTCGTCGGAGCCGCTGTCTACCTGGATCCGGACGCCTGGGGGCTGGGACTCCCCGTTTTTCTGTGTCTCGTCTATACGCATCTGGCGGCGGATGCCGAGTGCGACCGTCTCGAACTGAATCCAGCGAAGATTGCGGGCAGAACAAGTAGGCGCTACGCCGCCACGATCGCCCCCGCCGGAACCCGCTGCGCCTTCTGCCGCTGCGACTTTTTCGCCCAAGAAGTGGCCAGCCAGTGCATCGGCTGCAGGAGCCTCGTACATGCCGAATGCGCGTCTGACCTGCTCGCGACTCCAGGTCCCGCGTGCCCGACCTACGGGTGCGAAGGCCAGCCTGAGACGCCAGATCCGCTGTAGGCGGAACGACGAGCGAAAGGGGCAGTTCAACCTCCCTTGATCCCCGGGTCGCGAGCCGATCGATGTCGTGATGGAGCGTCCTGTCCTGCTGGCGGGCAGGACGCTCCAGTCACGTGCGGAGTGGGATTGCGATCCCCACCCACGAGCAGCCTCCCAGCCCCACCCGGAAGGACCCTAGGACACCCGCCGACCAAACGGTCCAGGCCTAGATCGGGCTCTCAGGCCAACTTCGTTCTCCACCAGGCGAGTCGTCACCAAAGAGAAGAGGGGGTGCCGCCTGCTTGAGGCGCCTGCGACGCACGACCCAGATCACGAGCACGAGCAGGAAGATCGCCACCACGACTCCACCGACCAGGAAGACTCGACCGACTTTGATAATGCCCTCGATGCCCGTGTGCATCGCGCGGACCTCCGCGTCGGAGGGGTCGAGGCGCCTCGCCTGACCGAGGTCGCGCTCAGCCTTGAAGAACTGGCCGGTCTCGATGTACGCCCGCCCGCGCATTGCGTAGCCGACCGCTTCCTCAGGATTCTGGTCGATCCAGCGCGTGTAGTCTTCGATGGCCGCGGGGTAGCGCTCGAGGCAGTGGAGGGTGACTCCGCGGTCGAAGTGGGCGAGGTCCCAACCGGGGCGGAGTGCTATGGCCTTGGAGAAGGCGTCGCGGGCGGGTTGGTAGCGATCTTGGGCGAGGTAGATCACGCCCAAGTCGAACCAGGCCTGCTCGTCCTTGGGATTGCCGTCGACCTGCTTGGCTAGTAGCTCAACCATCCCACGACGAAAAACGCTCGTGACGGCGTCCCCTTTCGGCCAAAGGCTAAAGCGCTGACCTCGGTCCTTCTTGAGCTCCTCGGCCACCCAGGGTCCGAGGACCTTGATCACGTTGAAGTGGTCGCCCTCGTCGAGAATGAACGCGCGAAAGCGGCGCCTGGAGCTCCCAACCGCGCGCTCCATTTCGTATGCCGCCTTGGTGTAGCTCGAGTCGTCGCCCTCGAAGTAGAGGACGGGGACTTTGAGGGTCTTTGCGAAGGGGAGTGCGGAACGGAGGCGGTTCTCCTGTGCGTCCTCGGAGTCGTAAGGCGTGTTCCCATAGCCGCCGTCTTGGACGGTGACGGCGAAGTTGGGCGCTCCTCCAAAGGAGAACGCAGCCCGAAGCTTGGGCTGGGCGAGGGCGGTCAGGAGGGTGATCGTCCCTCCGGTGCTGTGACCGGCCATGTAGATCCGTGAGGTGTCTACGTAGGGCAAGGCCGCGACGTAGTCGAAGGCCGCTAGCGAGTCTTCGACCTCACCGTAAAAGAGCTCGAACTTGCCGGGGTTGTCGTTCTCTCCCCGCCACGAGGGGCAGAACACGACGAAGCCCGCCTCGCGGAACGCGGTCACGATCTCCTTCTTGAGAACCCACGTGCCGATCCCCCCAAACCCGCCATGGGCATAGATCACGGCCGGCCGCTTGCGATTCCCCTTGGGGGCGTGCGTCAGGTAGCCCACGAGTGGGCCGACCGGACTTTCGTAGTGAACGAGGCGAAAGGGCTCGCGCCGGACCTCGTCTGCAGGGCCGTCGGCCGTGTAGCCCTCCTGGGTCAGAATCTTGGTCTGGTGCCCCCGGCGCGCCTCAAGGAGGGTCGGCCCCTGGCCCTGATCCCGACTCTGCCCCTGGGCCAGAGCACAAACGCTCAGAAGGGCGAAGACCGCGAGGGGAGGTGTTTGCTGGATCATGGGCACCTGCTGGCCCGAATTCGACACGCGAGGACGAGCTTGAGGGAATGATCCGTAGAGCCGGGAGGAATTGCAACCCGAGTCAGGCTTGGCGGGGGGTGGGAGAATCCGGCGCAGCTCCCTAGGGCGCGAACCAAGTTGCGTGAGCAATAGCTCCGTGCCTGGTCCAACAGGAAGCGGGGAGCGAACTCGAGCGTCCGGCTTGGGCACAGGCAGGAGCAGGAGAGCACCATGGGACTCGGAGACCCTTGGCGTCGGACGAAGTTGACCCTGATCGGTGGTGGTCTGCTCGCCGCGATTGGAGCTGCGTTGGCCGCACCGTACTTCCCGACCGCTCGCAAGTGAGGCAATTCAGCAGCCACGGTCGGTGCGCTGAAGGCAATCGCGAACGCTCAGGTCCTGTTTCGGGAGGGAGACAACGACGCCAACGGGACACTCGACTACGCCGAGACTCTGGAGGAGCTACGACTGCTCCCGAGCGGCGAACACCTCATAGGCGCGTCGCTCGCGAGCGGTCAAATGCAGGGGTACTTTTTCGAAATGGGCACTCGGAATCCCGGGATCACCTACTGGGCGAAAGCAAGTCCAGTTGAGCCGGGAGTCACTGGCCACCGCTATTTCTACATAGATCAGACGGCGACGATCTACTTCTCGAGGGAGGACTTCGTAGCTCCGGTTGCGTCCGGGAGCCTTCCGGTCCTCGGAGGCTAGAACTCAGGCTGTTCGCCCCTGGCAATGGCCTCCGCGGCACGCTGACGAGCCGGAGCGTCGAGGTCCAGGTGCCCCCAAACCGCGACAAACGCCTCGAGGACCTCGCGAGCCCGCGCCTCGTCCGCCTTCGCCACGAGCACGGGGTTGGCCCACGATCGCGGGGAGTAGTCCCAGAACAAGATCCAGCCCGTGGCACCGGGGACGTGGGCAGGGATTCCCGCCTGCTCGAGGAGATCCCGAGCCCGGAAGGCCTCGAGCAGGAAGGCCGCGTGAACGGCAGGAGTCGGCTCGACTAGCCCACGTGCTCGCCAGGCGGCGAGGAGATCCCAAAGAACTGCGGCCAGGAGGATCGCCAACACCCCGACCGCCCCGCAACTAAAGCCGACCAAGCCCAACGCGACCGGCCCGGCGATTCCAACGGTCAGGCTGATCGCGAGCGGTAGCGTCCAGCGACTGAGATCGCGCTCAAAGGCCTCTCGACCTCCGCGCTTCTCCTCGTGGTCCCCGTAGCGCCGCTCTCCGCAGACCACGCTGACCGGCGTGTGATTAAGGGACATGAAGAAGTAGACGTTGAAGGGGCAGGCTAGGCAAAAGGCCACGAGCCAGATCACCTCGACCGCCAGGGGGGTCGCGACGAGGCTCGGCGCCAAGTGTCCGGCCAAGACTATCGGGAAGGCGCTCAGCCAGAGGCTTTGGAGGTAGGGCTGCATGACTCCCGGGATCGGGTAGCGCTCGTGTTGAGTCTCGCCTCCGAGGTGGAGATCGAATTCGAACCTGACCGCGAGCGCCTTGAGCCAGATCGGCGTCAGAACCACCACCAACAGGAGGCCAGCCACAAGCCGCTGGGCCCCGGTGCCGGCTTCGAACCAGACCAGCGCTCCCAAGTCGGCACAGAACAGGATCACGAATCCGTCCCCGAGCTGAAGACGCGTCACGACGACGGCCAGAAGCACGAGGGACAAGCAACCGCAGAGTTGGGCCGTGAACACCGCTCCAGTTGAGGGCCAGGACTGGACTCCCTGGAGGTGCAGCCCGGCAGCCACGCCCTGGGCGAAGAACACACTCGTGACGCCAACGACACCCACCGCGCTCAGCCCGGCAATGAGGTGGTGGCGAGCCCGTTCAAGGGGCTTCTCCAGGCGAGCCCCGGAGAGCCGTGCGAAGACGTGCGCGACCGCGCAGCCCATGAACCAGGGCCCCAGGCCCGCCCCCGCCCAAGCGAGGCCGATCTCAGCCCGAGTCCCGCCGAGCAACGCTCTGGGTTCCGCGAACTCGGTCGCGCCGTTCAGCCGCGCGAACACCGCGAGCGCCACGAACGCGATCAAGAGCAGGAGCCGAAGCAGGAAGGACATGGCCGGCCCCCCCCTCAGGCCTACCGGAGACCCGGCAAGACCCCGTTTCGAAGGTGATTAACGGTGCCGTCCTCATTGAGTCGCACGTAAATCGGCGTGCTGGGCGAGGTCTTGATTCGGAGCGTGCTTGGCTTGTTCGACCACAGCTCGTCCCAGTGGTTGGTGCTCACGACCAGGTCGTCGCCTTCCAGCCTCAGCCGGACAAACTCCGCGTTGCTTGAGGTTGGAGCGAGCCATGTGACGCCCCAGTTGTCTTTCGCCTGTGGGGTGAGGTACACCAGCGCGTCGGAGACGAGAACGACTTCCGCTTTGGGATTCTCCACCAGGTTCCTGGGGACCTCCTCGTGGAAGGAGCTCTGCTGCGAAACGTAGATTCCCGCAGGCGCGGGCCCGACGCAGCCTGAGGAGACGAGAACAACAAGAGCCACGGGGAGGTAGAAGCGCATGGCGGAAGGCTACCTGGCGGGCCTCCAACAGACCTCATGAAAGTCAGCCTCGCGTGAGGTCTGTCTAGAATGAGCGAGGTGACACCCCCTGACTTCATTGAACCCTTCTCGGACCCTTCCCTCCGACAAGGCGCTCGGATCGGTCCCTTCGAGATCCGCGAGCAGATCGGGGCCGGCGCTATGGGGGCGGTTTACCGCGCCTTCGATCACAGCGCGGGTCGCGAGGTGGCGCTCAAGCTGCCCCACGTCGATCGGATCGACCCGCGCGCGCAGGAGCGCTTCCGCCGAGAGGGTCAGGCCAGCGCGGCCTTGGATCATCCGGGGATCGTTCGAATCCACGCCACTCACAGCCCCGGCGAGCGTCCGTACTTGACCTATGAGCTGGTCGTCGACGCGCGAACCTTCGACCAGGTCGCGCCCGAGTTGGGCCAGTGGGAGCGCGTCGAGCTCCTGCGCGACGCGGCGCGCGCGATCGGACACGCCCACGCGCGCGGCGTGATCCACCGCGACCTCAAGGACCCAAACCTCCTCGTGGACGGCGAGGGTCGGGTCCGCGTAACTGACTTCGGCGTGGCGCTCCTCGTCGGGGCGGAGCGCCTGACTCAGACCGGCGCATGCATAGGAACCCCGCACACCATGGCCCCCGAGCAGATCGGCGGCATGAACCACTTGATCGGCCCGGCGACAGACGTGTGGGCCCTGGGCTGCCTCCTCTATCGAGCCGTGTCGGGGAAGCACCCCTTCGAGGGGGCGAACCTCGCAGAGCTCGCGGTGCGGGTCGCAAGCCAACGACTGACCCCGCCCAGCTCCGTGAGCGAAGAGCCTGTTCCGTCAGGTTTGGACGCCGTCTGCCGACGCGCGTTGAGCAAGAAGCCCGAGGAGCGCTTCGCCGACGCGAACGCCTTCGCCGACGCTCTCGACGAAGCGATCTCGAACAAAAGAGCAGCCAGGCCAGCGGGGCCGATCGTGATCGTGTTCATGCTCCTCCTCGTTGGTCTGGGCTTGGCCGCCGCCGCGCTCTCCAGCGCCGATAGCGCGACACCGACAGTCACGCTGACGCCTCGCGCTCCGAGCCCGGCTCCTTCAGCGAGCCCGTCTCCTGCCCCCAACGAACCTACATGGTTCGCCGCGTTGAAGGAGAAGCCTCGCAAGCTCCCCCGGGGACTCGTCCCGACCGAGGTCGCGGGGCGCTTTCACAATGTGCGTGACGGCTCTCTCCTCGTCTGGATCCCGGCGCGCACCTTCAAAATGGGGGTCAGCTTCAAGGGGAGTCAACCGTCTCACCGTCCTGAGCACGAGGTGACCCTTACGCGCGGCTACTTCCTGGGCGTCCACGAGGTTCGCGTCGATCAGTTTCGCCGATTCTGCGACCTGGGGTCTCACCGACGCACGTGGACTCGAGCGCTCAATCGAAAGCCCACAGACGACGAACCTGTGACCTTCGTCAGTTGGGAGGAGGCTGACGCCTACTGCAAGTGGGCGAGGGGGCGGTTGCCCAGCGAGGCCGAGTGGGCCCACGCTGCGCGCGGTGGTGACGGGAGGATGTTCCCTTGGGGCAGCGAGGCCGACGCCTCCCTCGCCGTGTGCGAGCGGAAGGGGCAGAACCCGTTGTTCCCCCTGGGAGTCGGCTCGATTCCTGCCGGGGCCTCCCCTTTCGGTTGCTTGGACATGGCCGGCAACGTCTGGGAGTGGGTGGGGGACCTCATGGGCCCCTACCCGACCAAAGCCGTGACTGACCCCGCAGGCCCCACCGAGGGCCTCGAGCACGTCGTGCGCGGAGGCAGCTACGACTCGAAGATTGGGGTGTGCCGGACCTTCAAGCGCGAGGCCTTCCCTCCGCGCGCGACGCTCCCCAATATTGGGTTCCGGCTCTGCATTCCCGAGCCCCGGTAGGTGGGCACTTCGGCCCGACCTGGCCGTCGTTTGGCGCACCGCGAGCTCTCACCCTGAACGCGAGGCTCAACGCGCGACGCGGAAACCTGTCAGCCAGTGGCCGGACTTCTCCTCGCCGATTGAGAGCAGCACGGTGCGGTTGGTCGTCTTGACGCCGCGCCAATTGTTGTTGAACGCACCGCCTCGGAGCACGTGACGCCCCGTCTTGTGACCCTTGGGGTTCCGGACGACCCTCTTGGGTTTGGCCTTGTAGGGGAGGCAGCGGCGACTCATGGCCTCGACTTGACCGCTGCGATCGGCCACCCACTCCGAGACGTTGCCCGCCATGTCTAAGCAGCCAAAGGGAGAGGCACCCTTCGGGAAGGAGCCCACGGGTTTGGCGAAGCGGTTGGTCGTGGTGGGGGTCTTGCAGTGCGCGAGCTCGCCCGTTGGCTTCTCGTTGCCCCAGGGATAGAGACGAGCGTCGGCTCCGCGCGCCGCGTATTCCCACTCCGCCTCAGTCGGAAGCCGCAGCCCGTACTCAAGGCAATACTCCTTCGCGCGCTCCCAGCCAATCGCCGAGATTGGGTGCTCGTCGGTGGGCTACGGCCTCGACGGGAACGCGTTGATGTTCTATCAAGACCCCGGATCACCGACCTAGCCCCGAGGCGGCCTCCGCTGGCCAGCTGGAAGGGGTTCTCCAGATCCGGTGTCTCCCCTCCCCCAGTTTGGCGTAGCGCGAACCGAAGCGGCGCGCCACTCTGCTTCCAGCCCTCGAAAGTCCTCGCGTGAGAAAGCAGATTATGGAACTCCCCCTTCGCTCGGCCTTACCACTGGAGGCAAGAGCTCGCGGTCAGACCTCTCTGAGCGCTGGTGCTCGACATTCTCTTGGAGCGCGCCATGGCTGAGTTAGATCCCCTCAGCTACGCAGCTATGGAAAGTCCTCGAACAGTCCGTTCTTCCCTTGCCTGTTCTGCTGCTCTGGTGGTGCTGGTCCTCTTCACAGGGTGTCATTCACCTGCGGAGCCCTCGGGAGACGGTGACCTAGGGAACTTCTCGCCCCGAGCTCACGAGCAGTGGGTCGCAGAGGTCACCTCCAGCGGCGCCTTGCTCAAGAAGACCATGAGCTCGCGCGTGGGAGTGCTCGGGCTTGGGGAAACACCTGGATCGGGGCCCCGTTTGATCTGCCTCTGGAGAGGGGAGCTTACGTGGGATCCACTGGACAGCGATTCCAAGTTCCTTGCGCTTGAGCCCCTTGAGTTTCTGAGTGAGGACGGGCGCCCCAGTGAAGGGAGATCGAGTACGAGACTCCACCCAGACCTCGCAGTACTGGACAGCCGCCTGAGGGCTCTGGCCTTAGTGGGAACGTATGCAGTTTTTCTCGTTGACATCAATCCTGACGGCAGTGCGTCGACTCTGTGGAAAAGCGGAGAGAAGCACCCCTCCAAAACCCCGCCCTTGGTGCACTGCGGCGCTTCCCACTTCTCAGTTGCTTACGCGCATCGCAAAGGGATTCAGTTGGTCCGCATAGGTCGCGAGGGGACTGCCGAGATCATGGTTCCGGGGTGGAAGCCAGTGTCGATCCTCTCCGACGGGCAGGCGATCCTGACAACGGACTGGTCACCGAATTCGGGCACGGCCGTGTTCTTGACCAACCTTCCGGCTCCAGGTCAGTCGAAGGGAAAACTACGTGAACTACAGGTCTGGCCGAAAGCTATGTACAGCACATTGGTGACAGCTGAGCTCCCCGAGGGAGGCTTCTGGCTAATCGCCGAACTGCCGGAGAATCGAACGCTCTTTCAGCGATACCGACGAGACGCGACGCTCGTCTCGGAGAAGGTTGAGAGTGGCATGGTTCCTGTGAAGTCCACTGGCGGGATTGCTCTTCATCGCGTCGAGGGTCACGAGTTGCTGGAAGCCAGGTTTGTGGGATCGCAGGTTGTGCTGACCACTTTGGTTAGGCTTGGGAGTTCTTGGTCCCTCCTGGAAGAGGTGTTCTTCCTACCCAGTGGGCGCACGTTTCTTCTTGGCGATAGTCGTTAGGGCTTCTGAGCCTCGCTGCTACGAACCGACTCAAGAGGGGCTTGAGAGTGCGCGCGTACGTCACTGATGGACCGCGCCTACAAGCCCCTAGCGCCGGACCGCGTTAATGTTCCGTCCGGTCAGGCTGACTTTAGCGTCGATCCGCAGCTCCCTGAGGGTCTTGCTGATCATGCTCCGGGCGCTCCCGGGATAGCTGAACTTGACGATGCAGAAGACTCCGAACTTCCCCTTCTCCTGCCACTCCTTGACTCCCTTGCGATCCTGAAGCTCCTCGAGGATCTGCTCGAGTTCGTCTTCCGAGAACCCCTTCAGCCTGAGCATGTACGAGACTCGCTCAAGGCCCTGCGGCTCTGCCTCGTCGCGCTTCTTCTTCTTGGCCTTCTTTCGCTCAGTTCCCTTGGTGCGAGCCGTACCGTCCCGGCTCGCGGTCACCGTTCTCCCAGTGAGCCTCACGCTGGCTCCGATCCCCAGGGCCTTGAGCGTCTTGCGGATCATGCTCCGGGCGCTACCGGGATAGCTGAACTCAAGGACGCAGAACATGCCTGTCTTCGCCTTCTCCTGCCAGCCTTTGACGCCCTTGCGGCTCTGGAGCTCCTCTAGGGTGTCGTCGAGTTCTTCCTCGGAGAATCCCTTCAGCGTGACCCTGAAGACCTGGCGCTCTCCTGTCGGCTCCTTCTCGTCGTCAGCCGAGGCCCTGTTCCGCTTCCGCCGAGCTGGCTTCTTGGCGAGAGGCCCCTCCGCGTTGAGCTTCTTGCAAACAATCCTGCCCACCCAAGACGCCACGTGCTCGTAGTAGTGTTCTTCTGCCTCTTCGAGGCTCTCGCCCTTGCGAACAATGATTTCCGCTAGGGCCGTCGAGTTGCTCTCCTCGAACCGCACCCGATTCCGATCAGAGCGCAAGGTCGCGCGAGCTCGGGTCGTGTCGGTCGCCGGGTCATGGACCTCTATGATCGAAGCCCGAATTCGGTGACGGCCCTGATACATCCGGGCCGCAGGCCCCTTGGCGGCCTCGAAGCGGACTCGAAGCTTGACCTTGATCACGAGGACGCCCTTGCCAGCCGTCTTGGCGGTGCCGTTGACAAGCATGTGCCCGCGCTTCTCCAGCACTGTGGCGAGGTCGCCCCGAGCGATCTCCTCCAACAGCTCGGCCCGCTCGCCCTTTTGGCCGGGCAGTTCGAACTCGACGACGAAGCGCAACTTCTTCGCGCTGGCCTTCGGGTCCCCTCCAGCCCTGCCGGACTTGGCGGCGATCGCCTTCGCGCGGACTTTGTCGAGGTCGAGCTTGGCGGTCAGCCGCCATCTCCCTCGCCGCTTCCGGAACCGCTCGTCGCTGAGCAGGCTCTCGCAATCCTTGATCAACGCGACCCGCTTCTCGCCTGAGATTGCCTTGAGCAAACCATCGTCCAGCAGGACCTGCTTGACGGCTTTTGAGACGATTTTGGTCCGCGCGGCTGCCCGATCCTTGTCCGAGCCGGACTCGGCGTACTGACTAAACGCGCGCTCCTTGGCCGTGGCCGGAAGGGCGACTGCACAGAGCAGGACAAGCAGCGCAAAGGCGATTCGAGGGGGCTTCACTAGGTCTCCGTATCGACTGGAGTGCTTACAGAGAGCGAGCCCGGCGAACCGGGTTCGCTCTTGAAGGACCAAAGGTAGCGTGCACAGACGGAGCCGACAACCGAAGCGGCGGGGCTCCGCAAGTCGCTGTTGTGTCTTGACGTCGCTTCCGGCCCAGCCGTCAGCGACCCCGCTCATTCCGGCAGTCGGCAGTTAGTCGACCATGGGGTCGACACCAAGCACTCTGAGTCGCCCGTCGGACCTCGGTGCGTGGGGAGCTTGCCCCCACCCGCGTATAGTCGGTCGCAACAAGCGTCAGGTTAGCCATGTACGCCATTCAGTGCTCACAGTGCGGCCAAGGCGGCGAGGTGCAGACCCAGCCCCGCGGGCCGAAGCTCCGTCCTGCCTGCAACTCGGATCGAAACCGGAACGAGAAGGTCAAACGCGAGCTGCGCGACTTCCTCCGCAAGACCCCCCTGCCCGACCCCGTCGCCCAGCAGGTCTATCGACTCGTGATGCGCAAGGACGACTACCGCGAGCACGTCGAAGAGCTGATCGCCCAAGAGAGCGTGTTCATCTCCGGCCACGGCTACAACGCGGTGCTCTCAATTCGGCAACAACTCGCGGTGGAGGCCATGGAGTCGAAGCTTTGGAACCTAGCGCCCATGGGGCTCTACGCGTCCGGCCACGTTTGGCTTGTGCTCAGCGATCTGATCCAAGCGCGAGGCGACTACCCGGGCTCGGTGCAGGCGAGCACGGTCTCGAAGCTCCTTCTCTCCGCTGCGACCCAGTCCGCCGCAGGGACGGAGCTAGACCCTTACCTCACGCCTGTCGTCGGGGATCAGTACGAGCTCCTCCACCTGGGCCTGCGATCGAGCGTCGAGCGAACCGTCGAGCGAAGGCGGAAGCAAGTGTTCGACGTCCACCGCTGTGAAGACGGCAGCGAGGCCTGGTTCGACGTCACGGCCTTGATCGCTTTCCACGAAGAGCTAAGCAAGCGTCGCGGCTAAACCCGTCGCGAGTGGTGTTCAACCAAGACGGGTCGCGGCCCTCGAAGCGGAGACGCTCCCTCGTTGAGCCTCAATACACGACCAGCAGCACGAAGCTCAGCGTCAGCAGGGCCGAGCCGGCCGACGCCGTGACGAAGATCAGCTTGAACACCCCCCGCAGGCTGGTCAGGCCCTCCATGAGGTGCTTGATGTCGTTGCCCTCTGTCTCGATCACGGCGGTGAAGGCGCGGGTGGCTTTGATCAGGAGGCCCCCGACGATCACACCCACCACGGCCAGGAGGCACCACACGGTCAGGTCGAGGTAGCCGATCGCCATCGGGCGCACCTCGCTGAGGGACAGTTCGAGGTGGTCGACGATCTGGTAGGCCAGCAGGATCATGCCCGTGATCCCGACCACAGCGCCGGAGCGCTTCATGTTGCGGACCAGACCCTTGAAGATCTCGTTCTGCGGCTCGGTGAACTCGTACTCGGCTGGATTCGTCATGCGGCCCTCGGTGAGTGAATCTATCCGACTGGGCGGCCCGCACCTGCGGAGCACCCCGTAAGAATCTGGAAAGCGTTCATTGGCCCTGCGGCACCTCTTGCCGCTCCGTCTGCCTCTCACGGCGGAGGTAGCGGAGAGGCGGCCCGTGCTGACTCGTCGAGCTAGGTCCTGGGCAAGCGGAAGGTGCTAGATCTGGTCCATGGCTCACCTCCGTCGCGAGGGTAGTGTTCCGTGTTCCACAGTCCGAGACCCGGAGTTATCCCTTTCGCTTAGGCACCTTCTTGGCCGCGTCGTTGACGCCTGCATTACTCTGGAACCGGCTTGGCACGTCGGCGCTGGCTCCTTGGCCCGCTTTGCAGACCTCCTGCATTGCCCTGGGACTGAGTTGCCACGTTGACGCGGCTGCGGGAGTACCGATCGCATGAGCAAGAAGCTTCTCTGCCCCACGACCCTCCTCTTCGCCTTGGGCGTTGGCTACTGGCTCGGAGCCCAGACCGAGCCCAGCCCGGCTCCGACTCCAGATCTGGGGACCCGAGTCGCGCCTCCCCAGGCCGCCCCGCGCACCCCCCGGGAGGCACTCAAATCGGGTCCGAGCAGGAAGTCGGAGCGACCTACCGCGGCCGCTACTGCCTCCCCCGCCCTCAAGCCGACCCCAGCGAGCCCGCAAGTCGCCGTCGCCTACGAAGCGGTCCCTCCCGCCCGAGAGCCTCAGCGGACGGGGGCGGCCTTGATCGAGGCGTTCTTGGCAATCCTGCCCTCGAAGTCGGGCGACGAGGAGCTCGACCGCGTGGATCACCTGTGGAGCCTGCTCCAAGAGCAACGAAATCTGCCCGGATTGCCGTGACGGCCTTCAGGAGCCCGTTCCAGTTTGTGCGGGGTGTGATGTTCGCTTCCACCAAGAGCGTCACCAAGAGCTCGGCCGCTGTCAGCAGCCCCGACTCAGCGTCCGCTGCGAAGCGCGCCGAGCACGTCGGCGTGGTCGTCGGTCCATAGCTGTGATCCGTTTCCTCTTAGCTCAGTCCACCGCGGGTCTGCAGCGACGATTGCCAGATCAGGCAGCGAGCGCCCCACGAGAATCCAAACCGACGGCGTCAGGCCTGCCTGCTGGGCCGCGGGCGAGACTTCGAGGTCTCGGCGGATCCGGCCGACGAGTCCGCGCTCGTGTACATGCGCCGCGAAGACCGCTTCGAGATCGAGGAAGCGATTCGAGACGTTTGCGAGCAGCAGCCCCCTCGACGTCAGTCGGTTGAAGTAGAGATCGAAGGCCTCTTGGGTCAACAGGTGCACCGGGATCGCGTCAGAGGAGAAGGCGTCGAGGACCAGCAGGTCAAACACGCTCTCGTCGCTGGCCGCGAGGCTCAGCCGTGCGTCCCCCAAGGTGACGGTGATCGGTATCGGGGCGTCAGCGAGAAAGCTGAACAACGCCGGATCACGAGCGATCCTGGCTACGAGCGGGTCGATCTCGAAAAACTCCCACACCTGACCAGGGGAGGCGTAGGCAGCGAGAGAACCGACGCCAAGCCCAATGACTCCGACCCGAGAGACGCGGTCGCCGCGCGCGAGCGCATCGAAGACTTGACCCGCAGGCCCCTCGCGGCCGAAGTAGGCGAGTGGAGTGCGCCGGATGCCGGGCGCGTAGCTTTGCCTTCCGTGGACCGTCGTGCCGTGATGAAGAGTGTGGAGGCTACGGGCCTGATCGTTGACGACCCTTTGGACGCCGAAGAAGCTTCGTTCGACGAACACGGAGTCAGCCAGTGGCCCGAGTGCACATTGGCCGATCAGGACGACGAACACGTATCCCGCGGCCGCCTTGAGCCTTCCGATCTTGAAGCTGCGCGCAATCAACGCCACCACGATCAATGCGAGTAAGTAGCCAGGCAGATTCCTGGTAAAGAAGCGCCCGCTGAAACCACTGAGGAGAATGCAGGTCAGGACGCCGGCCGCGAACGCTACGGCGGCGCGGCCGAATCGCCTGTAGCTAGGGGACTCCGCCACAGCCGCGGACGTCTCTGCCTGCAGCTCTGCGAGGAGCTCCAGCGCCTCGCCTTCGGTGACCGGGGCAGGAGTCGTTCTTGGAGTGCCTGACGCTCGCTCGGCCTGGGGTACGGACGCCACCACGAGTCCGGCCAAGACGAGGGCCCACGGATACTCGATCGCCGTGTGGAGGACGAGCGGGGCAAGCACCGCAGCGACGCCCCCCAGGAGGCCACCCACGGCGATCCACAGGTAATAGCCCTCGAGCCGACCAGGAGCTACGGACGTTGGGCGAAGGCTTGCAAGGTCGCGATGCAGAACGCACGCGACGACAGCGAAGCCACCCAAGTGAAGGGCAAGCACGACCCCGAGCGGCCCACGATTCCCAAAGAGCGTCGAGACGATCACCGCAGTCACGACGACAGGTACGAGGGCCCTGAGGAACTCGAAGGGAAGAAGCCGTCGGCGAGCGAACGCCAACACGAAGCTCGCCAGATAGATCGCCAAGGGTGCCGCCCAGAGGAGCGGGAGCGGGGCAATGTCCGTCGTGATCGCTGTGGTCACGCCATAGAGCAGGCTGGCCGGGAGCAGGGCGAGCCAGACCCACCGGAGCTTGGTCGTTCGGTCGCTGGGAGGCGTGGAGTCGAGAGGCGTGGGGCCAGCGGGAACAGTCACCGTGCGAGCCCGACGCACGACAAAGGCGCATGCGAACAGCGCGAACGCGAGCGCTCCGAAACCGGCGGCCCAAAGCTGGCCCTGAGTCGAGAGGGAAACACGGGGCTCAATGACGAAGGGGTAAAGCACGAGCGCGAGGAGACTGCCCGCGTTGCTGGCGGCATAGAGAAAGTAAGGGTCGGTGCTGCCAGCGCGACCGAGGAGGCCATACCACGCCTGCAGAAGCGGGGCGAAAATCGAGACGGCCAGAAATGGAAGCCCAAGGGCCAGAGCCAGGACGTAGAAGATCTCGCTGACCCGAGAGGATCCCGGCTCAGGAAACTGTGCGGGGGTCACAGCGAGGGGGAGGACCAGACCTGCAGCGAGCAGGAGCCCAAGGGCTCCAATGACCTGCCGCTTCTTGCCAGCCCAGCGAGCGGTGAGGCGGCAAAGCCCATAGCCGAGAAGGAGGGTCGCCTGGAAGAAGAGCAGGCACGTGGCCCAGACGGCGGGCGTTCCACCGAAACGTGGAAGCAGGAGCCGTCCAAAGAGGAGCTCTGCCCAAAAGAGCAGGAAAGCTGCCAGGGCAAGGGTGACAGCGTAAAGCCAGTGCACGGCGAGAGCATACCGCGCAGGCTCACCCAGCGGCTCGCGCCTCAGCTCCGTCTCTAGGATCCGTCTGGACACCACTTCCCTGCGCCGGCTGAGCGCAGCGTCAGCCCGAGCTGCTCGGACCCTTCTCGCGGCAGGGCTAGCGACCCTCTCCGTCGAGAGCCTGAAGAGGCTGAAGCGAGGGGGGGGTCGTTGAGCTAGATCGTCGACCCTCCTCCCTTGCTAGGGTGACGCAGTGCCACCTCAGCCAGCGTTGATCGGTCCCTATCGCGTCCTGGACTCACTCGGATCCGGGGGAATGGGGACCGTCTATCGAGCAATGGCACCCGACCATTCCCAGGTCGCGATCAAGCTCTTGACCCAAGGTCGCCAAGCGACCTCCGAGCAGTTGACGCGGTTCGAGCGGGAGGTGCGCGCGTTGCGCAAGGTGAGTCACCCCAACCTCGTCCGTCTCTTGGACCATGGCCTTCACGAAGGGTTGCCCTACCTCGTGATGGACCTCTGTGAGGGGGGCACGCTGGGTCAGCGCCTGGACGCGGGTCAGTTGCTCGATCCCGTGCCCGTCGCCGAGATCGGGATTCAGTTGGCCATGGGCCTCGAAGCCGCCCACGCCGAGGGCTTGCTACACCGGGACGTCAAACCCGACAACGTTCTCCTCAGCGCCCGCGGCCTAGCGCTCTTGACCGACTTCGGCCTCGCGAAGGACCTCAGTCGACTTGCGCAGACCCAGGCCTTGTCCCAAAGCGGACTCTTCATTGGCACGCCGGGCTACTGCGCGCCAGAGCAGGCAGCGGGGCGCCTGGAAGAGTTTGGCCCGGCCACAGACGTCTACGGCCTCGGCGCCACGCTCTACGCCAGTCTGACCGGGCGAGCGCCTGTGAGCGGTGGAACCTTAGTCGAGTTCATGATCGCGACCTCGGAGGAGAAACCGAAGACGATGCGCTCGATCCGTCCTGAGGTGCCCTTCGCGCTCGACGCGATTGTCCTGCGCTGCCTTGAGAAGGACCCCGCGGCGAGGTGGGGGAGCGCCGAGGCCCTTGCGGAGGCTCTGAGGGGTTACCTCCGGGGAGATCCCGCTCCCTCGTCCAGGAGGTCTCTGGGATTTTGGGCCCTGGGGATCAGCCTAGGCCTAGCTGCGATCGCTGCGGGTGCAGTGGCGAGTCGGAGCGGGACACCGGTGGAACCCGGCAAGGCCGACACGCCCCAACCGACAGAGCGCTCCAGTCCTTCACCGTCCACGACCCCGGCTTCCCAAGCCGCGCGAATAGAGCTTCTCGCAGGAATCGTCGATCAGGGCCGCGACGGTCGAGTCACCTCACTCGCAGCGCTGCAGCTCCTTCGCCTGGCCCCCAACCATCGCCTCGCCATCCGCGCCCGCTATCGTGTCCGGAGTTTGCGAAAGCGACCGCTGTGCATCCTCCCGCCCCTGCCTAATGGGCTCTCTGAGGCACATGCGCTGTTTTTCTCGCCGGGGAGCAGTTACGTCCTCGGAGTGGGTGAGGGCGGCTTGGTTTCGCTCGACCTCAGGACACCCAAGCTCGAGTGGAGATTGATCCAATTCCCGAGGAGGCATCGCCTTCGGGTGCGAGGCATGGGCGTTCGGTCGGAAGGCCGCCAGTTGTGGTTCATGGAAAGGGAATCCCACCAGCTTCGCCGCGTCCCTATCGACGTCGAGGGCGGACTCGGCACGCCAACCGCGGACTTCGATTTGCAGCCTGACAGTTATCGGGACCTTCGCCTGACCTCTGGCCTGTTCGCAATCAGCCCGGGCGGCCGATACCTGGTCTACGCGGAGAGAAACAAGCTAGCCCTGTTCGACCTGACCGACGCAGCGTCTCCTGCGCGCAACTGCGTCGAAGTCCAGCCAACGTCCACTCCTACCAAGCAGGCTTCCGCGGGAGAGGTGACTACGATTAAGACCCTGGAGTTCGTAGGGTCGCGTCATGTCGTCACGGTGTCCTCAGAGGGGCCGTTTTCGAGACGGGGCCGTCGTTCCTTTGCTGACCCCCGGGCGACGGATTTCGTCCTGTTCTCCATCGCGAACGGAGAACTTCGGGAGAGGTCGAGAGCTCCCATGCGCACCAGAATAGGAGGGTTGGCGGTCTCCGGAGACGACCTCTTCGTCGCCCGCTCCGACGGACTGTTCCACTACACCGTCGAGAGCTTCCCCAAGGCCAATTCCAGGATCGGTAGGCTTGGGTATCCGGGGGCCGATTTCGCCGCACGGTCCGGGCGGATCTGCGTGCTGGAGGGCGGCGCAGGGAACTTGGTGGCGTGGACCCTTTCCTCAGAGAAAAAGTGGACCAGTCGGAAGATCGGCCACCAGGCGACCTCCTACTCGCTCGCTGACATCTCCGCCGAAGGCGACCTCGTGATCTTGAAGGCAGCAAGACGGTGGGGAAGGGGCGATTCGGCTGGTCTAGTCTGGTTCGTGGGAGACGACCCCTGAGCTCGACTCTATCCGGAGAAGGCGTGACGAACTGAGCCCGGATCTAAGGGGCGGAGGAAAAGGGGCCGCGCAACTGCATGTTGCACGACCCCCTTATGTCGTTAGCGGGCGAATAGAATCGAACTCTCAACCTCAGTTTGGGAAGCCTTCACCCTGGCGCGGGAGACCCTATAGGGCTTGGGGCGGCAGGCCTCCAAGGGGTTCCGCTGGGGACCTACCTCCTCCGCCGAAACCACGGCGTGCTCGATTTGTCACCCGAGCGATCCCGGGTTCGTGGGCGGGCTGTTACCCGAGCGATCCCGGCTTGCTCTCATGGCGGTGCCGAACCGGCTCCCTCAGAACCCGTGGCCCAACCGGCTCCCATAGAATCCCCCCCATGAGCCGAGCCACGAGATACCCCTGCCCCTCCTGCGAGACCGTCACCCTTGAGAAACGCCGGGAGTCCGGAGTGTCCTTCGTCGAATGCCCGGACTGCTTCGGGACATTCTTCTCGGTCAACCACCTCTGTCACTACCTCGGCGAGAGGATCGGAAATCGCGAGGCTGGAGCGGAGTTCTTGCGGCTGCTCACCCTGGCTCTCGCTGAGGACAAGCCTGACGGGCAGATCACCCGAATGTGCATTGTCTGCAAGTCACCGCTCCAGCGCTTCGCCTTCGGCGAGCGCCCGTTGGTCATTGCGGATCGCTGCGACGAGCACGGTCTGTGGCTCGATCGCCGCGACCTACCGAAGGTCGAGCGTCAGGTGCGCGCATGTCTGCGCATAGACGACGACGAGGCGCACGGAGGGGCCTACAGCGGAGAGACCGAGGACTCCAAGCAGCGCGCTGCGCCGCCCGACCGCAAGGTCGTGTGCCCCAACTGCCACCGGCGTTACCCCGAGACCTTCCTGGATAAGCGCTGTGAGGATTGCAACGTCGGCATGTTCATGGACTAGGGCAGCCCATCACAAGTTGCGGTACACCCCATTGCTTTCGTAGGGGAGGGGTTTACAGCGCCTGACGTAACAAGGGACAAGTGCGCGAGAGGCTCCAGTGAGGCCTGGTCGGCGCGGCCTCGGGGCGGGCGGGGGTAAACCCCAATGCCAGATGGCATTCGCCGGAAGTCGCTGTGTCAGGTCGGTTTAGCCCTCGCCTTGTTGGCAGGGAACTTCGACACAGGCCGCTTTGTCACCCGCGGATAGGAGCGCGGGGCCTTTCGCTGA
>JAESQQ010000534.1 GCA_016765095.1 Planctomycetota bacterium
GCTCGCGCTTGGCGGTCGATTCAGGCCCCTGAATGGGCCGACCGCTTCAAACCTGAGTGACCTCTTCCGGGGACGTCTCTTCCGGGGACGTCTCTTCCGGGGACGTCTCTTCCGGCGATTCCTTGTGGATCGAGGCCCCTCCCCCATCCACGGCTTGCCCGTCTCCCCGAGAGGTGGGCAGCCGAGTTGCCCAAGGGCTTGCCTGTCCTTGGGTCCACGACTCCTCACTGCGATGGAGTCGTGACCCCCTTTCCTTACTTTCCGCTGCTATCCAAGTCGGCCGCCAGCATTTCCTTCGGGGGGAGCTGGTGGCCGGTTTCGGTGTGGCGTGGAGGCTCCCGTGGAGGGCGTGAGCCGGGGCGGGCTGTAGGCCGGGTGATCCAGGGAGGCGGAGGCCGGTCGGGGGTGGTCCCGAGGGGGTCCGTCGCTGCTTTGGCTGGGGCCTGGGTTGGAGTGGAACCACAGGGAGGGCTTTGCGGTGGGAAGCAAGTCCAGCGCGAGCGGCGCGAGGATTCTCTTGAAGAGACATTCTTGTCCGGAGAAAGACCTTCTGCCATCGGCGCGTCACTCAGTTGAGCACCCGTGGTCAACCGAGAAATTTCCCGGTCCGATTCGGCTGGACTTGAGGAGATATCGGGGCCCGACGACGTGCTTTGAATCTTGCACCCCCGATGCTTGTCGGTGCCGATCGCTACCCTCCTTGGTCGTTGCCCAGCACCACTTCCCCAGGGGTCTTGGCAGCGTCTAACTAACAAACATAGCGGGACTTAGAGCCGTTCGCGGCTCTCTCCAACCCCGCGCGAGCCATCATTCATGAGGGCTGCCTCCACCAGCTCTTGGCTGGGTCCTAGGACCCAGCCGAGCTTCGCTGAGGGTGGCCCTGGGAGCGCGTTTTCGTGTCCTCAATCCACACCGCTACTGCTATCCCTTCTGCCGACACCTCAGGGCCTGCAACCATCGACCCCGCCGTCAATCCGGCGGGCGCGTTCATGGTCGTTCGTCGTAACGGCGACGTCGTCCCCTTCGATTCGGAGCGCATTGAGCGCGCGATCAAGAAGGCCTTTTTGGCTGTCGAAGGCGCCGAGGCTTCGCTCTCGAGTCGCGTCCAAACCCTCGGCGCGCAGCTGGCGACTCAAGTCGTCGACGTCTTGCGTCGTCGCCTCTCTCGCGGCGGCATGATCCACATTGAGGACATTCAGGACCAAGTCGAGCTGGCCCTGATGCGCGCCAGCGAGCACAAGGTCGCCCGCGCCTACGTCCTCTATCGCGAAGAGCAGTCCCGCAAGCGGAAGGAGCAGGGCCAGGTCACTCAGCCCGTGCCGGCCCGGCCCGCAACCCTCCACGTGACTCTCCCCAACGGCTCCCAGCGGGAGCTCTCGGGCACAGAGCTGCGCGACGTCATTCAACGGACCTGCGAAGGCCTAGTCGACGTCGACCCTCGCAAGGTGTTCGAGGAGACGACCAAGGCGCTCTACGAGGGAATCAAGGAGGTTGAGCTGGAGCAGGCGCTCGTCATGAGCGCGCGCTCGCTCGTCGAGACCGAGCCCAACTACAGCTTCGTCGCGGCTCGGCTGCTCCTCGACTCGCTTCAGCGTGAGGCCATGGGCCGGACGCTCGGCTCCTCTCCGGCCACCCGGGGCGACCTCCAGGACGCGACCTACGCCGACTACTTCCCCTCCTACGTGCGGGTCGGCGTCGAGGCGGGTCTCCTTGACCCGCGCCTGGCCGAGTTCGATCTGGACCGGATCTCGAACGCGATCGTGTCGTCGCGGGACGAACAGTTTACGTATCTCGGCATGCAGACCCTCTACGACCGCTACTTGCTCCACATTGAGGATGTTCGCTTCGAAATGCCTCAGGCGCTCTTCATGCGAGTCGCCATGGGGCTCGCGATCTGCGAGGTCGAGCGCGAGGAGAAGGCGATCGCGTTCTACGAGACGCTCTCGAAGTTTGATTTCATGTGCTCGACGCCGACCCTCTTCAACTCGGGGACGCAGCGCCCTCAGCTCTCGAGCTGCTTCTTGACGACGGTCCCCGACGACCTGGAGGGGATCTTCAACTCGATCCGTGACAACGCCATGTTGGCGAAGTTCTCCGGCGGGCTCGGCAATGACTGGACGCGCGTTCGCGGGATGGGCTCGCGGATTAAGGGAACCAACGGCCAAAGCCAAGGCGTGGTGCCCTTCATGAAGGTCACCAACGACACGGCGGTCGCGGTCAATCAGGGTGGCAAGCGCAAGGGCGCGGTCTGCGGTTACCTGGAGACTTGGCACATTGACATCGAGGAGTTCCTCGAGCTGCGCAAGAACACCGGTGACGACCGTCGCCGGACGCACGACATGAACACCGCCAACTGGATCCCCGACTTGTTCATGAAGCGGGTCCACGAGAACGGCGAGTGGACGCTCCTCTCGCCGGACGAGTGCGCGGATCTCCACGAGCTCTACGGAAGCGCCTTTGAGGAGGCCTACCTCGGCTACGAAGCCAAGGTCGCCGCGGGCGAGATCCGGGTCTTCAAGAAGACGAAGGCGGTTGATATCTGGCGCAAAATGCTCTCGATGCTCTTCGAGACCGGGCACCCTTGGGTCACGTTCAAGGACCCTTGCAACATTCGCTCGCCTCAGGGGCACGTGGGCGTCGTCCACAGCAGCAACCTCTGCACTGAGATCACGCTCAACACGAGCGATCGCGAGATCGCGGTCTGCAACTTGGGCTCGGTCAACCTGGTCAACCACATCACGCCCGAGGGCACCCTCGACGTGGCCAAGCTCGAGACGACGATCCAGACCGCGATGCGAATGCTGGACAACGTGATCGATATCAACCTCTACACGGTCCCTTCAGCCCGTCGAAGCAACCTTCGTCACCGTCCGGTTGGCCTGGGTCTTATGGGCTTCCAGGACGCGCTCTTCAAGTTGCGGATCCCTTACGCCAGCGAGGCTGCGGCTGAGTTCGCCGATCGCGCCATGGAGCAGATCAGCTACTTCGCGCTCAGCGCCTCGAGCGATCTCGCCGAGGAGCGTGGCCGCTACGCTAGCTTCGATGGTTCGCTCTGGAGCCGCGGAATCCTCCCGATCGACAGCCTTGACCTGCTCCGCGAGGAGCGGGGTGGCTATCTCGACGTCGACACCACCCAGCGCTTGGATTGGGAGGCCCTGCGGGCTCGGATCCAGGAGTTCGGAATGCGGAACAGCAACTGCATGGCGATCGCTCCCACGGCCACGATCGCCAACATTACGGGCGTCAGTCAGTCGATCGAGCCGATCTACAAGAACCTGTTCGCGAAGTCGAACCTGTCGGGTGAGTTCACGATCACCAACCACTACCTCGTGGCGGATCTCAAGCGCCTGGGTCTGTGGGACGAGGTCATGGTTCACGACTTGAAGTTCTTCGACGGCAGCGTTCAGCCGATCGAGCGGATCCCGGCAGAGCTTCGCGAGCTCTACGCGACTGCGTTCGAGGTCGACCCGACCTGGCTCGTGTTGGCCGCGAGCCGTCGTCAGAAGTGGATCGATCAGGCTCAGTCGCTCAACCTCTACATGGCCGAGCCGTCGGGCAAGAAGCTCGATCAGCTCTATCGTCTCGCCTGGACGGCGGGTCTCAAGACGACCTACTACCTGCGAGCGCTGGGCGCGAGTCACGCTGAGAAGTCAACGATCAGCACGAGTCGCCTTAACGCGGTCAGCTCGGGTCCCCAGATCTGCTCGATTACGGACCCCGATTGTGAGGCCTGCCAGTAGGGAGGCCTGCCAGTAAGCAGGCCCGCCGGTAAGCAGGCCCGCCATAGATAGTCCGCCATCGATAGTCCGCCATAGATAGGCGTCTGGTGGCGGGCTTTGGGGGGGGTCGCGAGCATGCTCGCGCTTTCGGTCGCTCGCCTCTGGCACCCACCCTGATCAACTTCCGACTGACGGCCTTAGCGGGGCAACCGCTGGAGCCGTGAACAAAAGACCTATCGATTCTTACCCCCCCTACCGCCCTACCGATCTGGCCAATCCGGCCAATACCAGAGACACCCGCGAGGAACTAGCCATGCTGACTTGGGACGACACCCCGCTTGAGAGCAATCCAACCCCTGCAGCCGCGCTCCCGCGCCCTGCGACTTCCTCACCTTCCCCGTCTCTCTCAGAGGGCTCTTCGGGCTCAATGGGCGAGGGGTCGCTGGAGGCTGCGACGACGAGCAGCGCCTCCGCCGTCGCCGTCGCCGAACGGAGTCCGGTCGTCGAGCGTCCTCGGTCGACGGTTCCGGTGGGCGTGAAGCCTGCGGGTGCTGGCGTCAGCGGTCTCGAGACTCCCCAGTTTGGGGCGGGGCGCTTGTCGGTCGACGACAAGCGGATCATCAACTGCCGCGCGGACCTCAACCAGCTCGTGCCCTTCAGATACAACTGGGCTTGGGACAAGTATTTGACGGGCTGCGCTAACCATTGGATGCCGCAGGAAATCAACATGACCGCCGACTTGGCGCTCTGGCGGGACCCTAACGGGCTGAGCGACGACGAGCGGCGGCTCGTGAAGCGGAACCTGGGTTTCTTCTCGACGGCGGATTCGCTGGTCGCGAACAACATTGTGCTTGCGGTCTATCGCCACATTACGAACCCCGAGTGTCGCCAATACCTGCTTCGTCAGGCCTTCGAAGAGGCGCTCCACACCCACGCCTATCAATACATTATTGAGAGCCTCGGCCTCGACGAGAGCGAAGTCTTCAACATGTATCGGGAGATCCCCTCGATCCATGACAAGGCGGCCTTCGAGCTTCAGTTCACCGAGGAGCTCGCGGATCCCAACTTCCACACGGGCACACCCGCGACCGACCAGCGCTTGCTCCGCAACCTGATCGGCTTCTACGTGATCATGGAAGGGATCTTCTTCTATGTCGGCTTCGTCCAGATGCTCTCCCTCGGACGGCGCAACAAGATGGTCGGCGCTGCAGAGCAGTTCCAGTACATCCTTCGCGACGAGAGTCAGCACGCGAACTTCGGGATCGACGTCATCAACACGATTCGTCAGGAGAACCCGCACCTTTGGACGCCGGCTTTCCAGAAGGAGATTTCGGAGTTGATGCAGCAGGCAGTCGATCTCGAGACGACCTACGCGACCGACACCATGCCGCGTGGCGTCTTGGGTCTCAACGCGGAGATGTTCAGCGAATACCTTCGCTTTATCGCCAACCGGCGCGCGAGCCAGATCGGCCTCGAGCAGATCTACGACAAGGCGAGCAACCCCTTCCCCTGGATGAGCGAAATGCTCGACCTCAACAAGGAGCGCAACTTCTTCGAGACCCGGGTGATCGAGTATCAAACCGGCGGCGCGTTGAAGTGGGACTAGCCCTCCAGGGCTAGAGGCGGGTTTCACCCCGCCGTCCCGTCCCGAGCCTTCGAGGCCGAGC
>JAESQQ010000535.1 GCA_016765095.1 Planctomycetota bacterium
GCCGAAAAACCTCGCTCGGGTCTAGCTCTCGGAGGTGAGTCCCGCCACGACGATCGGCGAGAGACTCTCCGGGCTCGGGCGAACGTTCGACCTCGAGCTTGACGAGGCGGGCGCGGCGCCCCTCGAGCGCGGCTTCGACTTGATCCCGGAGTCCTGGAGAGGGACCCTCGCAGCGGACCCGGACCTCCAAGAAGGGGCGCGCTGCGGTGACCTCTCCGCTGACGCGGGGAGGCAGAGCAGCGAGTTCGAGCAGGACTTCGTCCAGGAGCCCCGGCCCGTCGGCGGGAAGCCGGAGCAGGTCGACCGAGCGCGGGACGACGAGCGCGCGCTGAGCGATCAGCGTCCCCGTCTTGAAGACTAGGAGCCGGCACTCGTGTACGTAGTCGACCTCAGCGAACGAGAGCGGGAGCGGGGACCCTGCGTAGCGAATCTCCTCGCGCTCGATCGCCTGCGCCTTATGCACATGTCCGACGGCGACGTAATCGACCGAGCGTGGGAACAAGTCGGCTGGCAGGCTCTCGCCGCCGTGGATCGTGCGCTCGCTGACTCCCTCCAGCGTGGCTCCGTGGAGCGTGCAGTGGGCGGTCGCGATCAGGGCCTGACCTACCTGGCGGCGACCGCGGGCGGCGAGGAGGACCTGGGCGTAGATGTCGCCGGCTTTTAGGAGCGGGCCCCCGTCACCCGGCGGAAGGTCGGCTGGACGCAAGAAGGGCACCGCTGCGATCCAAGCCGTGACCTCGTTGACCTGGAGCTCGTCGACCTGGCCGGCCCTCGCGGACGCCAACTGGAGCGGGATCAAGAGCCGGCCGAGGTCCAAGTCCCCCTCAGGGGTCCGCGGGAGGCGCCCCACGACGTGGACTTGAAGGGGAGCCAGGAGGGCTCGGGCCGCCTCCAGGCGCTGGGGGGAGTCGTGATTCCCACCGATCACGACCACCTGAAGCCCCCGACGGCGCCTCCGAGCGCTGGCCAGGAACTCGTAGAAGGTCCGCTCGGCCGCCACGGGAGGCGTCGCGGAGTCGAACACGTCGCCCGTAATGAGGAGCGCGTCGACGGCCTCCTGTTCGATTTGAGTCAGGAGCCAGGACAGAAAGGCAGCGTGCTCGAAGCTACGCTCGAGCCCGTGGAGGCTATGCCCCAGGTGCCAGTCGCTGGTATGGAGAATCTTCACGTTGCTGTGCGGGGATCGAATCGCCGCAAACGCTGGAGGATAGGGACGTAGACCGACATCTCCCGACCCTGGACAGATCCCTTCCAGCCCTCCTCCCAACCCTAGGTCGCCTCCCACAACCGCCGCTCGGCGAGGAAATCTCAGGGCGCCCCCGGGAGGGGGCTGCTAGTGTGAGACGAGCCCGCAGAGCGGGCCGGGGCAAGCAGTGAAGGCGACCCATGTCCTCCTAGGTGCGCATCTTGGCGCGTTCTTGGTCCTCGTGTTCGGGACCGGGAGCCCGTGGCAGGAGGAGTTGATTCAGCAGCTCTCTCTCGGGGGCGCCGAGGCGGTCATCGCGCGTCCCTGGACCCTCCTGACCCACCTCGTGATCAACGTGCACGCCCTCGAGTTTGCGCTCTCGGTCGGTCTGCTCGCCCTCGCCGGTGGAGCCGTCGAGGATCGGCTCGGACGCGCCCGCTTTTGCGCTCTCTACTTTGGAACCGCCGGCTTGGTCGCCTTCGCTCATCTCGTCCTCCGCGAGGCCGGCCTCTCGAGCGGTGTCTTGGCGGGGACCCTAGGTGCCTCCTGCGGGCTGTTGACCTGCTACCTCTTCCTGCGCGGCCAAGAACGCCGAAGGGGGACGATCTCGTTCCCGCTCCTCTACCTCTTGCTCTGCTTTGGGATCTTGGTCGCGGTGTGGGTCGTGCAAGAGACCCGGACGAGCGAACTCGCCCTCAGGGCCCAGGAGCTCGTGACCCTCGCGTACGGAGCCCTCGATCGGAGCTTCGAGCAGCGTTTGCTCGACCTCGAGCGCGTCGCCCGTCTCGAGGCGATCCAACCCGCCACGTGGAGTCACCTCCTCGGCCTTAGCTTGGGTGGTCTCGCGCTCTATTCGGTCAGCGTCGGGGAGCGCGTTCGAGAGCGCCTCCACGTCCTCCGCGAGATCCACAGCCTCCAGCAAGAAGTCGACGCCCGCGCCCGAGTGGAGCTCCTGTTGACCAAGATCTCCGCCGAGGGGATCGACTCGCTCAGCCACTCCGAGCGCCGGTTCCTCCGCTACGCGAGCCGCTTCTATCGCCACGTGCGCGTCCGCGAAGGAGCCTACTCGCCCTAACCGCCCTCCTCGAGCGTGTCGAAGAGGCGACCGACGGTGTCCTGCTTCTCGAGGGCGCCCGGGACCGGTGCGGCTTCCTCGGGGGGTGACTCAGCGTTCGCGGACGCATCAGCCTCGTCCAAGTCTGCTTGAGAGATCGAGGGGAGCGCGACGTCCGTCTGTTCGCCCGTCGAGGCGGCGTGGGCGAGCTCCTCGGGGGAGGCCGCTTCGTCTGGCTGCTCCTCCTCGGGGGAGGCCGCTTCGTCTGGCTGCTCCTCCTCGGGGGAGGCCGCTTCGTCTGGCTCACTGGGGGGGTCGAGAGCGTCGAGGGCGTCGAAGCCCTGCTCCACGTCCTCCTCCTCGTCGGAACCGAAGTCGGCCTCGTCGATCTGACGGCTGGCCTCGAGGAGGAGCCCGGTCATGGAGCTCGTCATCCTCTTCTCGCCAGGTTCGACGTCGCCGGTCAGCGCGAAGCTGCCCGCCTTGAGCGCGATCATGGCCAAGACCGCCTCGTCGTCGCGGAGGTCTCCGAAGCCGGCATACATGGGCTTGCCGTCCACGAACACGAGCACCCCTGTCAGCCGATCGGCGCTCGTGACCGCCAGGGTCCCTTTCTTCTTGTTGAACTCGATCCCTTGCAGGACCTCGGTCATGGGCACCTCTTGGATGAGCCCCGTCATGGCGGCCGAGGGAATGATCCGAGCCACCGAGGTCAACTCGAAGCTGTTGGTCGAGTCATCCTTCTCCTCGCGCTTGTGCATGTCCTGGCGGCTGCGAACCATGACCTCGTACGGGCCGAGGGTGATCACGTCGCCCTCCTTGAGGATCGTGCTTGGCGTGCGCTTCCCGTTCACGAAGGTCCCGTTCGAGGAGCCTTCGTCCTCGATCACGATCATCTTGGCCTTGATCCGGACCTTGATCAGGGCGTGGACGCGAGAGACCTCCTTGTGGGGCAAGACGAGGTCGCACTGGTCGCTGCGGCCGATCGTGAGGATCGGCTTGGGCCCAAGGGGGATCGGCGGGAGCGGGTCACAACAAAGCCACGAGATGATCTCGGTCGGAGCCTGACGCTGCCGACGTGAGGAAGCGCCCCCACGGCGCTTCGAGTCTGGGGGTCGGCCGCCCTGGGGCGGGCGTCGTCCCTGAGGTGGCGCCCCGCCCGCGACGGGTCGCTTGCCCGACCCACGACTCTCCACTGGGGGTCGACGGCCTTGGGGCGGCCGACCTTGAGGGGGCCTCCCCCCCTGACCGGGAGGCCGCCCCTGGGGAGGCCGCCCCTGGGGAGGCCGCCCC
>JAESQQ010000536.1 GCA_016765095.1 Planctomycetota bacterium
CCGCTCCCGCCGCTCCCGTAGCCAGCGGAGGGGAGAGCGAGAGCGCTCCTGAGCCCGCCTCCGCCCCCGAGGGCGCCGAAACCGAAGAGTCAGGCGGCTTTCGGGGGTGGTGGCGGCGGCGAAAGGCAGGCACGGCTCAGCGCTGGTCGAGGGTTGGCTCGGACCTCTCGCGGACCCGGCTCGTGGTCAAGGTGTTCCTGCTCCACGTTCGCTACGTGTTCGGCTACCTGGCGTTCGGGTTCTTGGTCAGCGCCCCGCTCCAGATCGGTCGCCTCCACGAGGACGGCTGGCTCAAGGGGATCGCGGCCTGCCTCGTGCTCGGATTCGCCTGCCTGATCCCCTTCGCTGTCCTCTACCCGTTTACGCGGATCGCCTGGGAGCGAATGCGGATCCCCGAGTTCAAGAACCTTGAGCTGGCGCTGACCGGGTGGGCGGCGATCGCTGCCGCGGTGTTCGTGCTGGCCACGGGGCTCGTTCGCTGGCCGCTCAACCTCGAGGGGTGGCCCCGGGACGTGTTCCACCCCGGAATCGCTTGGCTCTGCTTTGGGCTGATGTTCTTCGCCTGGGTGCGGGTCAAGTTCCACACCCTCCTGTTTCGCGAGTTCTACACCCTTCGCCCCGACGACGACCTCGTGTTGCGGGTCCCCGAGCGTCGTGGGAAGGAAGGGAGCCCCGACGACGTCCCGACTCCGGAGGCGAGCGAGGAGCTAGAACCCCCCAGCGACTAGGTCGCGGCGTGATCCACGCCCGTCGACTCGACCGAGGCGATCTTCGAGAGGAGGATCTCCTCGTGGTGCCCGGCTGGGAAGTAGATCTCCACAAAGGGCTCCTTCTTCAGCGAGGCGTGGGGCGCGAAGTCGCGGTTCGAGAGGAACCCGACCAGAGTCGTCCCGTCCTTCAGGGAGAATGTGACGTCGCCGCGGAAGTTGAACGCGTGTTCGACCTGCTCGTTGAGTTCGCTCATTGGGGGAGCCTCCAGGAGGGCGCGAATCATACCCGTCCGAGCCGCCCGCTCAAACGCTGAGCAGCGCTCCCTCTCGGAGGCACTCGATCTCGCGCTCCTCCTCCTCGAATCGATCGGGATAGTGGATCAGGCGCATCTTCTCGCGGAGCTCGGCCGGGAGCTCTCGGAGGCGCTCGTAGGGCGTGTGAATCCCGAGGTTGGTCTCGTGAATCACGAGGTCTCCCGGCGAGAGCCACTCGATCAAGGAGGGGTCGAAGGCCGTGTCCGCGCTGTAGGCCAGCGTCCGCCCGCCGGCGGTGATCCGAAGCGCGGTGGTCGGAATGTGGTGAATCGTGCGCCGGCACTCGATCTGGAAGGGTCCCAGCGCGACCGACGCCTCGAGGTCGAGGTCGCGGCGCTCAAAGTAGTCGTTGAGCTCCTTCTCGTCGGGCGGCTGATCGACAGCCGGGAGGAGGAGCTCCATTCCAGCGGCCAAGCAGCCCTCCCAGAGCCGCTCGCCAGCCACAGGCTCGATCAAGAGCGGCAGCTTACGGCCGAGGGCGAAGAACCCGAAGTAGCCGAGGCCTTCGAGTCCCGAAGCGTGGTCTGCGTGTAGGTGCGTCACGACGACGCCTGCCAGATCTCCAACGTCGAGCTCGAGCCCTGCGAGCTGACTCGACTCCCGGAGGATCTTCCGAATCGGATGGGGGCAGTCGATCAACAACCACTGGCCTTCCGCGCGGAGGGCCAAGCACGTCGAGTAGTGGAGCGCCGAGAACGCGTCCCCGACCCCCAACACCAGCACCTCTAGGCTCACGCGTGCCTCCTTTGCCCTATCTTCGCGCGTCCGAGCTCGCTCGGGGACCCTGCGGGGGGCGCCCTCGCTAGCTACCCTGAGTCGTGCTTCCTCCCCCCTTAACTCCTGACCCCAACGGGTATCTCCCAGAGACACAGGATCTCCCCGTCGGAGGAAGTCCAGGCGTCGCAGGCGACGAGATCCTGACCGGCTCACGGCTGCTTGGGATCAACGCGTTCGGTCCTTACGCCGTGATCCGCGTCCTGGCCAAGGGCGGAATGGGTGCCGTGTTCGAGGTCGAGCACAAGGAACTCGGGGCGCGCTACGCGCTCAAGACGGTCCTCGCGAGCCCCGGGTCCGCTGGCTTCGACCTCCAGTCCAAGCGCTTTCGGCGCGAAGCGGAGCTCAACGCTCGCCTCGACCACCCAGGCATTTTGCGAGTCCACACCGCAGCCCTCGACGAGGAGATCCCCTACCTCGTGGTCGACCTCCTGAGCGGAGGCTCCCTCGGTGAGCGCCTCGACGAGCACGGGGAGATCGGGGTCGAAGACGCGCTCGCGCTCGCGCTCCCCCTCGCCCAGGCCCTTCGCCACGCCCACGGTCGAGGCGTGCTCCACCGCGACCTCAAGCCCGAGAACATCATGTTCGACGAGCTGGGAGCCCCTCGGCTCGTCGACTTCGGGCTCGCGCTCGAAGTCGGCCGAGAGAGCCGCCTGACTCAGAGCGGGACCGCGGTCGGAACTCCGCTCACCATGGCTCCCGAGCAGATCCGGGGAGAGCGGGGAGAGTCGTCCGCCACGGACGTTTACGGGCTGGCCGCGACGATCTATTGGGCGCTGACCGGAGACGCCCCGCTCGGTTCAGAGTTTCGGGGGTTGCCTGACCTGATCGCTGCGATCCTCGCTCGCCCGGTTCCGCCCCTGCGGAGCGTCCGGCCCGACGTCCCGCGGGCCCTCGCCGACCTCATTGACGCGAGCCTTCTCAAGGAGCCGGGGGAGCGTCCAGACTTCGATCGCTGGATCGAGATCTTGAGTCTCCTTCGGCATTCGAGCGGCAGCGGGTCAGCCATGGAGCGGTTGGGGATCTACACGACGCGCACCCAGCGCGTCGGACTCCTGGTTCTGGCCGCGAGCGTGATCCTCGCCCTCCTCGGGGCGCTGACCGCAGCCCTCCTCCCTGACGCTCTCCCCTCGCCGGAACCGAGCGTGGCGGATCGCCCAGCCGCGACTCCGAGCCCGACCCCGACCCGCGACTGGCGCGCAGCGTTCGAGGCTGGGGCGAGCGGGGAGGCCCGGATCCGTCTCCTCGAGGCCCTAGGACCCCTCCCGCAATCGGAGGTCGAGCTGGCCGGTGCCGTCCTCGCGAGCGGGCCGATCCCCTCGCCAACCCTCGAGGCGGGTGGGCTCGACGCCTTTCAGCTTCGGATCGCTGACCTCGCGGGTGACGAGCGCGCTGCCCTCTGGTCCCTGGCGTGTCTCGCCGGGGACGCCCTCTCTCGGGCGCGGAAGCACGCCCGTCGCGGAAGCCGCGCGCGCGAGCTGATCGAGCTCGAGGGGATCCGCGCTCAGGTGGATCAGGACGAGATCCTGCCCAGGCTGACCTCGTTCAAGCCTGAGATCACGATTCGATCGGGGCAAAAGGCGTATCGCTCCCTCGTGGAGAGCGCCTTGGGGTGGAACCGGAGGAGAGTCCAGTCTCTGACGCCTCTCCAGCGCCGCCTCGCGGGTGTCACCCTCGATCGCCTCCAGTGGACGATCGCGCGGCTCGGGTTCATTCTCCTTCAGTCCCAGCGAGTCCACGGCTCGGGCAGCGAGCCGACCTCGGCCGCGCTGCGGGTGTTCCGCGCGCTCCCCGAGACGCTCGGCGTCGGACGAATGGCGCTCTCGCTCTTTCTGGCCGGCGACCAGACCTCGGGCAACTACCCAGAGCACTATCGGATCCTCCAGCTCGCCCAAGCCTTCGAGGCCGAGCTGCTGAGTGACCCGGGCGGGATCATTCTCTACGGAACCCACGCGGTCCGCTACACCCCCGACCCAGGCGAGGCGATTCGACTTGGGATCCTGGCCCGCGAACAAACCCGCTCCCTGGGGGACCTCTCCCGCCAGGCCTATTGGGTCGTGCCTCGGATCGTGGCCCGCAAAATCGAGCTGACATGGCTCGGGCGAGAGGTGCCAAGATCCCCGGTCCGACTCGAGAGGATCAAAGTCCTCCTCGCGCCCTCCGTGGCCGGAAAGCAGCGCGACAGTTTCCCACCGCGGATCTGCTGGTATCTCAGTCTCCGCGAGCTCGAGCTCGCGACCAAGGTCCTCGAGGAGGCCGAGCAGCTCTCAGACCTCGACCCCGACAATCGCGTCGCCTTCAAGCTCCTCCGGAGCGAGATCGAACTCGCCAGGAACCCAGCCGGGGCGGCCCAACAAGTCCTTGAGAGACACAAGGTGCTGGACGGGTTCTTCTTGGAGGAGTGGGGCCTCCGAGCCCACGCCAAGGCCTTGGCTGGCTTGGACCCAGCAGACGACCTCGCTGAACTCGCTCGGCGCCGCAGGATGGGCTGGCGTCGCCTCGGGCTTCCCTGGCACGCCTTCGACCTGCCCGCTTTGCTTGAGGCGAAGGTCTGGTGGCCTGGAGTACCGCGCTAGAACTCCAGCGGGGGCTCGGCCGGCGTCAGGCCGCGCAGTCGCATCGTCGTGCGGGTCTCGCGAGCGCTCATGTGACGCTGGGAGGGCCTGACTCGAGGCCCTTCTGGCGCCTGGACCTGATCCTCGGCATCTTGGTGGAGGCGCTTGAGCTTGAAGCGCTGGCTGCGGCTGGCGTTGAGCACGTTTAGCTCGTACTCATACGACTTGCGCCGCTTGTCGACTCCGCGCACGACCATCGCCTCGAGCGCGTCCGCGGTCCACTCAGACGCCCGCAGAGAGCCGGTGTGAACCTTGGGACGCTCGTTTTCCTTGTCGCTCGCGAGCACGAGGTGGAGCCCATACTGCGTGCTCCCGACACCGATCACGAGCCGCTGGGAGGGAGGGAACTCGAGTCCCTTCATGGTCTCGCTTGGGACGACGGCGACTTGAACCTCACCGATCAGACCGGCCTCCGCCCCCGGGAGTTGGCCCATCACGGTTCGGTTCGCCCGGTGGCTCGGCACGACCTCGGCTCGCTCCACGAACACTGAGTAGAGCAGGCCCTCGCTCTGAAGCTTCTCTGCGAGCTCGATGCAGCGACTGTGGAGCGCGCGCACCTCTGCGGTCGCGCCCACGCGCCAGCTGAGCTTGTTCCCGACGAAGCGAGTCAGCTGGCGAGCCTGGTCTGCCTCGATTCGGGTCGCGAAGCTCCCCGCGTCGAGCTTTCGTCCTTCGACCAACTCAGCCAAGCGCTCGCCCGTGCGACTGAGCGCCGCCGCGAACAACTCGACCAAAGCCGAGAGGTCGTAGCGTGGAGAGAGCGGCTTGCGCTGACTGACAGGCAGGGTCCGGTGGACCGCGACCAGAGAATCGAGGAGCTCACCGACCGACCCCGGCGCCAGGATCAAGCCGGGATAGCCGTGGTGTCGCGCCACGAGCGTGCAGAGGAGTCGTGCAACTCGCCCGTTGTGGCTCGCGAAGGGGTGGATCAAGAACAAGTGGAAGTAGAGCCAGGCCAGGGTGAGGAGCGGGTGTTCGGGCTCGGCGGCGGTCTCGCGCTTGTGCAACTCCGAACAGAGCTGCGTCATTAAGTCCCCCGTCTCGGAGGGAAGGGCGAACTCGAAGGTGTGTCCGCGCCGCCGCGCGTGCGAACTCGGCTCGCTCTTGAACAGGCCCGGGCGCGCGCCCTCGCGCAGGGCCCGAGAGCCCTCCAGGAGCATCCTGTGAATCGTGAGCGCGAAGGCGGGATCGAACTGAATTCCGTCTTCGGCCGCCGCACCGACGAGCTCTAGCGCACGCTGATGGCGGTGGATCGAGAGGAACGCATCCAGCGTGTGTCCACCCGAGACAACCTCAGCCTCCAGAAAGAGGGCCGTCTCGCGAGCGGAGACGAAGTCTTCCCGGCCGATCGCCGACGAGCAATAGATGTAGCGCGGGACGAACCAGCGCTCGATTTGGATCGTGAGCTCCGGCGTATGAGGGCGCTGCTCGTCGAGGCGAGCCCGAACAGCGTCCAGCGCAGCGAACAAGTGGGTTTGGTTACGCAAGCCGTCGCTCCCCCGTCGTCCAGAACAAACCCGTCGTCCAGAACAAACCTGTCGCCCAGAACAAACCCGCCGCCCAGACCAAGTGGCCCAGGCCGAGCGGCCTAGACCGCCGCAGCTTCCGCAGTTTCCTGATCGTGGGCCTTGAAGAAGAGCTTCTTGCCTTCCTCGTCGAGGTCTGCCGTGATCCTGCCCTTGCCTTCGAAGGCGCCGCGCAAGAGCTCCTCGCTGAGCGGGTCTTCGAGCTTCTGCTCGATTGCGCGCCGCAGCGGGCGAGCGCCGAACTTCTCCTGATAGCCCTGGGTGATCAAGAACTCGATCCCGCGGGGGCTGATCGTCAGTTCGAGGTCCTTCTCGCGGAGGCGGCGGGTGAACTTGTCGATCTCGAGCTTGACGATTTCGGCGAGATCCTCGCGTCGCAAGCGGCGGAAGATCACGGTGTCGTCGAGGCGGTTGAGGAACTCGGGGCGGAATTCGCGCTCGAGGGCCTCGTTGACCTGCTTCTTCATCGTGTCGTAGGCGGTCTCAGTCCCTTGGGTGTCCGTGAAGCCAAGGCTCGTCTTGTTCATGATCGCGTCCGAGCCGATGTTGCTCGTCAGGATCAAGATCACGTTGCGGAAGTCGACCGCGCGCCCGAAGGAGTCGGTCAGCTTTCCCTCCTCCATGATCTGGAGGAGCATGTTGAACACGTCACTGTGAGCCTTCTCGATTTCGTCGAACAGGACCACCGCGTAGGGCCGACGGCGAATCTTCTCGGTCAGCTGACCGCCCTCTTCGAACCCGACGTAGCCAGGAGGAGCACCCACCAAGCGGCTGACGTTGTGCTTCTCCATGTACTCGGACATGTCGATTTGGATCAGCGACTCTTCGCTGTCGAACATGAACTTGGCGAGCGCCTTGGCGAGGAGGGTCTTCCCGACTCCGGTTGGCCCGCAGAACATGAACGAGCCCATTGGCCGGAGCGGGTCCTTGAGGCCCGAGCGTGAACGCCGAACCGCCTTGGCGATCGCGGTCACGGCCTCGTCCTGGCCGACGACCATCTTGTGAAGCTCGGCCTCCATCTGGAGGAGGCGCTCGGCCTCGCCTTTCTCAAGGCGGGTCAGCGGGATCCCGGTCATCTTGCTGACGGTCTCGGCGATCATGTTCTCGTCGACGATGCCGCCCGACTCCTTGGCAGCCTCACGCCACTCGCGCTTGATCTGCTCGCGCTTCTTCTTGAGCCGGTCGGCCTGATCGCGAAGCGACGCGGCCCGTTCGAAGTCCTGGGCGGCGACCGCCTCTTCCTTGTCCTTCTCGAGCTGCTTGACGTCGTCCTCAATGTTCTTGAGGTCCGGCGGGGTCCGCATTGACTTCATTCGGAGTCGCGCACCCGCTTCGTCGATCACGTCGATCGCCTTGTCCGGCAGGAAACGATCCGAGATATAGCGCGTGCTCAACTCGACCGCGCTTCGGAGGGCGTCGTCCGTGTATTGGACGCGGTGGTGAGCCTCGTAGCGGTCCCGGAGTCCCATCAGGATCTCGACCGCCTCGTCCTTGCTCGGAGGCTCGACGTTGATGCTCTGGAAGCGGCGCGCGAGGGCGCCGTCCTTCTCGATGTACTTCCGATACTCGTCGAGCGTCGTGGCGCCGATGCACTGGACCTCGCCGCGCGAGAGCGCTGGCTTGAGGACGTTGCTGGCGTCGATCGCGCCCTCGGCGCCGCCAGCCCCGACGAGCGTGTGGAGCTCGTCAATGAACAGGACGACGTTCTTGACCCGACGAACCTCGGTCATGACCGCCTTGATCCGCTCTTCGAACTGGCCGCGATACTTCGTTCCCGCGACCATCATCGCGAGGTCGAGGACCACGATCCGCTTCTCGCGCAGGATCTCGGGCACGTTGCCATTAATGATGTCCTGGGCGAGGCCCTCGACGATCGCGGTCTTGCCCACTCCAGGCTCACCCAGGAGCACCGGGTTGTTCTTGCTCCGACGCGACAGGATCATCGTGACGCGTTCGATCTCGTCCTTGCGGCCGATGACGGGGTCGAGCTTGCCTTCGCGGGCCAACTCGATCAAGTCGCGACCGAAGGCGTCCAGCGCGGGGGTCTTCGACTTCTTGGTCGACTTCTCGCCGCTCCCCGGAGGGGTGCTCTCGCCGCTCGACATATCCGCTCCTAGCAACTCGAGGACTTCCTCACGCACGTCGTCGAGCTTGAGGTTGAGGTTCATGAGGACCTGGGCGGCCACGCCCTCGTTCTCGCGAATCAAGCCGAGCAGGAGGTGCTCGGTGCCTATGTAGTTGTGGCGCAGGTTGCTGGCTTCTTCGCTCGCCAGTTCCAAGACCTTCTTGGCGCGAGGCGTGAAGGGAAGCTGGCCCATGGTCACCATCGTCGGACCGTCCTGAACGATCTTCTCGACCTCGACCCGGATCTTCTCGGGGTCGACTTCCAGGTTGCGGAGCACGTTGGCAGCGACGCCCGAACCCTCCTGGATCAAGCCCAGGAGAATGTGCTCCGTCCCGATGTACTGGTGATTGAAGCGCTGCGCCTCCTGGCGCGCGAGGCTCATCACCTTGCGGGCCCGATCGGTGAAGCGATCAAACATAGCCATGCCTACTTTCCGGAGTCGCTGTCGAGGATCTCGACTGTCGAGGATCTCGACCAACGCCCCAATGGACGCAAAACCCTAAGAAGGTTGTCCCTTCTGAGGGGGAACCGCGCAAGCCCTGCTGAGCTGACGCTCCTCAGCAAGCATAGCGCGGACCTGACTGGATCACAGGACGCCCGCCAAGCGCTCGCGAATGTAGGCCGCCCGGAGTTCGTCTCGGACCGAGGTCTCCAGCGCCTCGCCGGCACGCTTTTGGAGGTGCCCGGGCTGAGTTTGAATAAAGAGCTCGTTCACGAGCGAAATCGGGATCGAGTCGAGGAACCCGAGGTGGATCCCCATTCGAATCACCGAGAGATAGCCCATGGCCTCTTGGCTGGTGGTTAGTCGAGCCCGCTCGAGGAGGCCGAGCGCACGCCACACGCGATCCTCGAGGCCGAGGCGGTTCTCGGTGATCAGCTTCTCGCGCATGTTGCGTTCGTAGCGAATGATCAGCGGGACTTGCTCTGCCATCGACTGCAGAATCCCCAGCTCGGACTGTCCCAAGGTGACTTGATTGCTGATCTGGTAGAAGTCTCCGAGGGCTTCGGTGCCTTCCCCGTAGAACCCGCGCACAGCGAGGTTCACGTTGGTCCCGGCGTGGAACACCTTCTCGATTCGCTTGGTCATGACCAGAGCCGGCAGGTGGAGCATGACCGAGATTCGCAGCCCGGTCCCGACGTTGGTCGGGCAGGAGGTCAGGTAGCCGAGCTCGGGGGAGAAGGCGTAGTTCAGCTTCTCTTCGAGCGCGCGATCGGCGGCCTCGATCTGCGCCCAGGCCTCGTCGAGGAGAAACCCAGAGCGGAGGACCTGCAGGCGGAGGTGATCCTCCTCGTTGACCATGATCGAGAGTGTGGCCGCGGGCTCGATCGCGACGCCCCGTCGTCCTCGCGCCGACGCGTGGTCCTTGCTGATCAAGTGCCGTTCGACGAGGCATTGGCGATCGAGGCTAGGGGCCTGATCGAGGTCGAGGTAGCTCGGAGCCTGATCCGGGAAGGGAGCCGCCGCGATCCCGTCGCGCAAGAACTGCTCGAGGTCACCTTGGCGATCGCCCTCGATCCGGTTCGGAAACGGGAACTCAACCACGTTGCGCGCCAAGCGAACGCGCGTTGACATCACGATGTCGCTTTCAGGCCCCGCGCCTGAGAGCCACTCTCCCAGGCCTATGGGTTGGCCGCAGACCTCAAGGGCAAGGGCTTCGGATTCGCTCACGGTCGTCCCTCCTCAAGTTGCTCTATCGAGTCGCGCAGGGCTGCGGCCTGCTCGTAGTCTTCGCTCGCGACCGCGGTCTCAAGGGACGCTCGGAGGCCCTCGAGCTCTAGCCGAACCGAGGCCCTCAGGGGAGCCTGCCCGGTGTGGGTGCGGGCCCCTTGAATCCGATCGAGGAGCGGGAGGAGCTCGGCGCGGAAGTGGGCGTAGTCCCGGGCACAGCCCAGCCGGCCGGTCCGTCGAAACTCCTCCAACCCGATCCCGCAGTCAGGACACAAGATCGGCTCGGAGCGCGCCTCTCGCCGCTCTTCCCCTGCCTTGGCGAGGAAGTCCTTGACCGAGAACTGATCGCTGTCTGGAAGATCGACGCCCCGCTCGCGGGCGCAGCCCTCGCAGAGACGCATCACCTTCTTCTTCTTGGTCTCGAGGACTTCGCTCACATAGACCGTGGCCAGGTTCTCCCGGCACGACTCGCAGATCACGAGTTCCCCTGGCGGAGTTTGATGTCTCGCCAGCGAGAGGGGAGGAGCCCAGGGGAAGAGGTGGTAATGGTGAATGCCCGGTTGTGTGTGTCCGGTTTGATTGCCCGGTCTGATTGCCCAGTTTGATTGCCCAGTTTGATTGCCCAGTTTGATTGCAAGTGCCCGGCTGCAAGCCCCGGCTGTAAGTGCCTGCCAGAGAAATAGTTAGCTAGCCTCAGCGCGCGGTCGCGACGATATCAGCGCCCCTAGAGGGTGTCAAGGTCGGCGGCCGCAGCCGGAGGGGTCCGAGCGGGCAGGCGATCTCGCCTGGCCTCGATCCAGGCTGCGCTCGCCGGGGCCGTTTCAGGGCAGCCCTCCAGGCGATCGGCGAGAGCCCAGAGGTCCTCGATCTCGTCGAGGTCACTCCACCCGGCGAGGGGGGGGAGCCAGAGCGCGCCGGCAGTCTCGAGGGCAGCGCGGGTGTCGGCGAGGGTGTGCGCGCTAGACCAACGAATGGCGGGGCTGGTGAGGGCCTGGGCTGGGGTCTCCGGGCCCAGGCCGAGCAAGACATAGCCGCCGTCTGCCGCAGGCGAGGCGAGAGCGCTCCCCGAATCCAGTTGCTCAAAGGCAGCCACGATCTGCTCTGGGGGCAGGTCAGGCGCGTCACTCCCCAGCGCGATCCGACCCTCCTCGTTGGGGCTCAGGCCTGCAGCCAAGCGCTCGCCAAGGGTGCCTTCGCTCTGAGGCCGAGCCTCGCAGCCCAGCTCGCTCAGGAGGGCGGCCAGCCTGGGGCCAGGCTCTCTTGGGGCGTGGTGGAGTTCCAGGCGAGCCCCCGACCGCCGAGCCGCCACGCCAGCCAGCCGGCAGGTGTCGCGGAGGAGGGCCCAGGCCAGGTCTGCGGCGGCCTCCGCTCCGATCGACGCCGCGAGGCGAGTCTTGACCTGGCCCGGGACTGGCTCCTTGCAAAACACAAGCAGTCGACGCACGTGATCACCTCTCGTGGTGAAGGGCGGCCAAAAGGGGGTTTGGGGGCCTCGCGAGCGCTTGGGGACCAGGGGCTCGAACGCCCTAGAGATACGGTTTGACAGGGGGCGCGACCCCCATAGAATACGCCCCGATTCAACGTCTGGCACCATCCACTGCTGGCCGTTCGGTTGCTCTCCCGCAACCGCGGCCTTTTTTTATGGAGTGACGACTCCCCTCTGACTCTCTACCTGAGAGGAGAGGGGCGACGGGCTCCAAAGACAGTGGTCAAAGACCCCCCACCCCTAGGAGGACACATGATCGGCATGAAGGGCAGCGACATCCTGCGCCTAGTAGACGAGATGCACCGCAAGAACGGGGTCGACAAGGAGATCATCTTCTCTGGAATCGAAGCGGCGCTCCTCTCTGCCGCCAAGAAGAAGCTCGGCATGGAGCGCAACATCGTGATCGAGATCAGCCGCGCGACGGGTGAAATCACGGCGCTCGACGACGAGCAGCCTCTGACCGACCTCGAGAACCTGGGTCGGATCGCTGCCTTGACCGCGAAGCAGGTCATGATTCAGAAGATCCGGGAAGCCGAGCGCGACGTCTCCTACGACGAGTACATCCGCCGGGTCGGAACGCTGATTACGGGCACCGTGCAGCGCTACGACCGCCCGAACGTGATCATTAGCCTCGGCCGGAGCGAGGGGATCATCCCCTTCCGCGAGCAGGCCCACGGAGAGACTTACAACCCGGGCGAGCGAATCAAGTGCCTCGTTCTCGAGGTTCGCAAGGTCGGCCAGCGGGTTCGAATCGTGCTCAGCCGCGCACACTCCGACCTCCTGCGCCACCTGTTCGAGCTCGAGGTCCCCGAGATCGCCGAGCGGATCATTCAGATCAAGGAGCTGGCCCGCGACGCGGGCCACCGCGCCAAGGTCGCGGTCCAAAGCATCGACCGCAAGGTTGACTGCGTCGGCGCCTGCGTCGGAATTCGCGGCTCGCGGATCAAGAACATTGTCGACGAGCTGAACGGCGAGAAGATCGACATCGTGCGCTGGAACGATTCGCAGGAGGTCTTCATCATGAACTCCATGAAGCCGGCCCAGGTCAACGCGATCGAGCTCGATTACGAGACCAAGGGAGCCAAGGTGTTCGTCGACGAGGATCAACTCTCGCTCGCGATCGGTCGCCGTGGACAAAACGTGCGCCTCGCCAGCCGCCTGACCGGCTGGGCGATCGACCTCGTCACCGGGACGCCCGAAGCCTACGAAGAGCGGTTCCAGGTCGACCCCGAAGGGTCGCGGAAGCGCGCGGCTCCGGCGGCCGCA
>JAESQQ010000537.1 GCA_016765095.1 Planctomycetota bacterium
AAGGCGTGTTGTGAGCCGTCCAATAGGGCGCCTTGCGGAGGGGCCCTCTTGCGATCTGTAGGGTGCGGGGTTTACCCCCGCCCGCCTGTCCGGGAGAGACAGACGGCCTCTGGGATTAGGCTTGTCAACGTCAGGAGCTGTACCCCCGCCCGCGGGAGGGGGTAAACCCTCCCCTACGAAAGCAATGGGGTGCGCGGGCTGGCCCGACGAGCCTGGCTGCTCGGCCTGGCCTTGATAGCCTCTCGGCCCCCAGCCAAGCCTGGGATAGAGGTTCCCCTATGAGCGACAACCCACTCCTCTTCACAGCCGGCACCCCCCGCTTCGAGACGATCCGTCCCGAGCATGTGGAACCCGCCGTCCGCCAGCGGATCGAGGAATACAAGGCCACCCTCGAGGACGTCCTCGCCAGCGGGGGCCCCTACACCTGGGACAACTTGGTCGAGCCCCTCGATCGAGTCGACGAGAACCTCAGCCGCGCCTGGGGGCCCGTCAGCCACCTCAACGGCGTCATGAACAGCGACGAGCTGCGAGCGGCCTACGAGGCGACCCAGCCCTTGATCACCGAGTTCGTCGCGACGCTCGGTCAAGACGCCCGCTTGTTCAAGGCGACCCAAGAGGTGGCCGTGACGAAGGAGATCGACGAGGTCCAGAAGCGGATCCTCGAGCTCCGCATTCGGGACTTCCGCCTCGCGGGCGTCGAACTCGACGACGAGAAGAAGGACCGCTACCGGGAGATCCAAGTCGAGTTGAGTCAAGTCGGGACGACGTTCATGAACAACGTCCTCGACGTGACCAAGGCCTACCGGCTCGTGATCGAAGACGCCGCTGACCTCGAAGGCCTCCCAGACAGCCTGCTCACCATGGCCCGAGGCCAAGCGGAGCAAGACGCCGCCAAAGACGAGGAGGAGGCGCCAGAGGGCCGCCACACGATCACGCTCCAGGCCCCGTTCGTGATCCCCTTCCTCCAGTTCCAGCCCAAGCGCGCCCTGCGCGAGGAGCTCTACAAAGCGTTCTGCACCCGCGCGACCGAGGGCGAGCACGACAACGGTCCGCTGATCGATCGAACCCTCGAGCTGCGCGCCGAGCTCGCGAAGCTGCTCGGAATGGAGAGCTACGCCCACCTCTCGGTCGAGACCAAAATGGCCCGCAGCCCGGGCGAAGTCATGGCCTTCCTCGCCGACATTGGTCAGCGCGCCAAGGACTTTGGCCTCCGCGACGTCAACGACCTCCGTGAAGTCGCCCGCCGAGACGGAGTCGAGGAATTCCAAGCCTTCGACAGCGCCTACTACCGCGAGAAGCTCCGCGAGGAGCGCTACTCCTTCTCCGACGAGGAGGTCCGCCAGTACTTCAAGCTGCCCAAGGTCCTGGCTGGACTCTTCGCCACGATCGAGCGAATCTACGGTCTCAAGTTGAGCGAAGTCGACGCCAAGGAGGCCGACGTCGACAAGTGGCACGACGACGTCCGGGTCGTCCGGGTCGAAGACGCCGACGGAGTCCGAGGGCACATGCTGCTGGACCTCTTCGCGCGGGAAGGCAAGCGCCAGGGCGCCTGGATGGACGTGTGCGTCGATCGCCGGCGGGTCAGCGCGGACGAGGTCCAAGCTCCCGTGGCCTACCTGGTGTGCAACTTCACGGCCCCCAGCGCGGGCGCGCCCTCGCTCCTGCGCCACCGCGAAGTCGTGACCCTGTTCCACGAGTGCGGGCATGCCCTGCACCACGTCCTGACCAAGGTCGACTACCGAGCCTGCGCGGGGATCAACGAAGTCCCCTGGGACGGCGTCGAGCTCCCGAGCCAGTTCCATGAGAACTGGGTCTGGCAGCGCGAGTCGCTCGCCGAGCTGAGCGAGCACGTCGAGACCGGCGAGCCGCTCCCCGACGCGCTCCTCGACAAAATGCTGGCCGCCAAGAACTTCCAGCGGGCCGCCGACATGCTCCGCCAGTTGACCTTCGGGACCTTCGACCTCGAGCTTCACAGCGGCGCGAGCGGCAGCGTCCAGGAGACGATTGACGCGGTCCGTGAGCGGATCAGTCCGCTCCAGCCGCCGGCCTACAACCGGTTCCAAAACGCGTTCGGTCACATTTTCGCGGGTGGCTACGCGGCGGGCTACTACAGCTACATGTGGGCTGACGTCCTCGCTTCGGACGCCTTCTCGCGCTTCGAGGAGGAGGGCCTGTTCTCGCCCGAGGCGGGCGCCGCCTTCCGAGAGAACATTCTCGAGCGCGGCGGCTCGGCTGAGCTCATGGACCTCTACGTCGCCTTTCGAGGCCGCGAGCCGAACACCGACGCGCTCCTCCGCCACAGCGGCCTCGTCGAGAGCACCAGCTAGCGCCGCCCGTCACAAGTTGCGGTACACCCCGTTGCTTTCGTAGGGGAGGGGTTTACCCCCTCCCGCGGGCGGGGGTAAACCCGGGTAAACCCCGCCCCTACATTCACCCGTACCGGAACTTCTGGCGGGCAGCACTAGCGCCCGCGCCAGGCGTGGGGATCCACTTGGAGCGCCGCCTCGAGCAGCCGCTCGAGCTCTCGGCTGACCTCCTTCGTGTTCGTGCGGACGCGGGCTCGGAGCTTGGTCCAGGCGATCGCGTTCTGCTCGCCCGCGAGCCGATCCCCGTCTGGGAGTCGTGAATCCTTTGCGGTGGCTCGAAAGTGACGGACGGCTGCCTCAAGTGCTGCGAGGGCTCGGGTCTCGGAGCCCAACTTCAGCTCGCACCACGCCACCGCGAGGGAGAGGCCCCCTAGGGACCGGTCCGACCACCCATTTCGCTTGAGGACCGCGTCCGCCACACGCGCGAACTCGTCGCGGACCGCGGCCGGCGTCTCGTCGCGAGCCCCTTGCCAGAGGACGCAGCACGCGCGGCGTCCGGCCCCCGTGGAGAGGGCGTTGGAGGAGAGCGGGCTGGCAGAGTCCTGGTAGGAGAGTTGACTCAAGGCGCGACGCGCCGAGGCCAAGCCCCCCGCGCGTTGGCCGAGCTTCCAACGCAGGCAAGCGCGCCAGGACTCCCAGGCCCCGCTCGGCGAGCGTCGGATCGCCCGCTCGACGAACACCAGCGCTGCGGCGTAGTCACCCCTATCCACATAGACCTCCGTCAGACCGCAAAAGAGTTCGCTCGTGTCGCCCTCGCTCAGCTTGGAACCCTCCAAAAGTCGTTGCGAGACCTCTACCAGCCGGCGTTCGTCGACTTGGGAGTGGTAGAGAACCCGACAGAGATCGAGCTCGAGCTGCCTCAGCGTGTCGGTCTTTGCGCGATTGAGAGCGATCGCCCGGTTCAAGGTTGGCAGAAAGCGACTCACGCTCGTTGGCGGATACAGGCGTGAGAGGCGAGCGATTTGGGACTGCACTCTTGGATCGCTCGCTCGGAGCTCACCAAAGCGGAGCAAGACCTCGAGGTAGCGGTGTCGAAGCTCGTCGTGGCGGTGTGCAAAGAGTGGGGCCGAATCCACAAACAGCCCCACCTCCTCGCGGGTGGGTTCGTAGTCCGCCCGCACGGCGAGCACGACCTGGAGCGCGGCCTCGCCTCGCGCGAAGGCGCTCGGCTCGGGCGCCTGCATGGCTGCGCGATTCGCCGCGCCTTCAGCGACGACGGACTCCACGATTGCCTTCGCCAGCGCGTCTCGCGAAGCGCCCTCGGCCCCGTCCTTCGCCGCTCGCGCCCACC
>JAESQQ010000538.1 GCA_016765095.1 Planctomycetota bacterium
TACGCAGCTAAGACCCCTTTCGACACTCAACTCTTCCTAGTAAAGCGGAGCGCGATTCTGAGCGAGGTCGCCTTCATAGCGAATGGGAGTCGTGAGACCCCCCTCGTGGGCGACCTCTCAGAATCGTGGCCTCCGGTTTAGGTGACGGCGAGCTCGTCCTGACGACGGCCGAGGCGTGAGCGGAGGCGCCCAATGATCCGTGTGTGGAGCTGGCAGACGCGGGACTCGGAGAGCCCAAGCGTCAGACCGATCTCCTTCATCGTGAGCTCGTCGCTGTAATAGAGCATCACGATCATGCGCTCGCGGAGGTTGAGCTCCTTGGTGACCGCCGCCATGACGTCCTTGCGGTGCATGTCGAGGGTGGGGTCCTCAATGCGCGTGTCCTCGATCAAGTCGCCGCGGCAGGAGGCGTCTTGGTTGTCGGTCGCGGCTTCGTTGAGCGAGCAGATCGTGGTCGCGTTGGCCTCGTGCATGAGCGTGCGCAGCGCCTTGATCGAGACGCCCATCATCGAGGCCAGCTCGAGGTCCGTCGCCGGGCGGCCCAGATCGGCCTCAGCTTGGAAGAGCAGCTTCTCGAGCTTGGTCGCCTTGGTGCGCACCAGACGGGGGACCCAGTCGTTGTGGCGGAGGTCGTCTAGGATCGCGCCCCGAACTCGCCAAGAAGCGAAGGTCTTGAACTTTACGCCACGGTCGAGGTCGAAGCTCTTGATCGCCTCGATGAGGCCGAACAATCCGGCCGAGATCAAGTCGTCGAGCTCGACGCTCTGGGGAAGGGTCGCAGCCATTCGCTCGGCGGTGTAGCGCACGATCGGGAGGTAGTGCTCGACCAGCTCGTTGCGATTGCTGTCGCTCGGGTCGCGCTGGTAACGGGTCCAGAGCTCGATCGGATCGATCTTCTCGGAGCCCCACTTGGACTTGCGAGTCAATCGCTCGCTGCTGCTGTTGCTGTATCGACGTCTGCTGCTACTACGCATCTTCATCACCCCCACTACCTATGTGCCGTGGCTTCCTACGCGGGAGGAGATCGGCGATCTCTACCAGCTGTTTCCCAGCCCGCTTCAACTGCTCGATCCGTTCGAGTCGCTTGAAGGCGCGCTTGTCGTAAAGCCGGTGGCCTGAAGGAGTGCGCTCTGCTTCCTGGATCAATCCCAGGAGGCAGTAGTTGTGAATCGTCTGACGGGTAAGCCCGCTGTGACGAATCAACTCCCCAACCTTCCAGAGCCGTGGCTTCACTGTTCACCGAGAATGAGCTGTAGAGCACAGCCGACTGACGCACTGCGCCATGGGTTCCGTTTTCGTTCCTCTTACGTCCCCAGGCCCAGTAGGATCAGCGGCTTTAGTCCATGGTGTCATTGACGTTTTCGTCAAATGCATCATGGACTAAAGTCAGCTTTCCCTCCCCCTCGGTGAACACAGGATAGGCTTGCGACCAAAGGAGTTCAAGCTGGCTGAGAAACCGTACAATCCGAACCCGAACCACCCGTAGTTGCTGGGTTTGGGCTCGGACAACGAATTTAGATCCAATGAGACCTAAAGCCGTGTGTCGGTGTCGGCCCCCAAAGTGTGCGCGTCAGGTGGAACGATTCGCCATAAGCCTAGCTATACCAATGAATTCGGGGGGGTGTCACCGTCAACTTTTAGTGGCGGTTGACTGGCGAATTAGGCCTTAAGCCTCTGGTATGACATAGCTTAAGGGTGCCGAAACGCGCAAGCCTTTATTCCTAAAGAGCTTGCGTCCGTGATCTCTCGAATCGACGCAGATTTGTCTCGCCGCTAGGGGCCCATCGCGCCCTGTGCGGCCTTGTGAACCGATTCCCAGCGATATGACTCATCGGGGGCGGGCGGCTTGAGACGCTTGCGAGACGCGTGTGCCCATCGCCTCAGGCCAAATTCGCGAGCTGGGCCGCATTGAGTCCTCGGGAGCAGGCCCGTTCCGGGGCGACGCTCCAAACCATCCGCGAGGACTACTTGGAGAGTCCGTTGATCATGTCGGCGTAGCCAGAGAAGAAGCTGATCACCTTGTAGGCGACGGCCATCGCTGCGAATGCGAACACGACTCCACCCAAGACCATTACGAGTCGAGTGACGCCGGCTTCGGCCTCCTCGTCGAGTCGTTGGGTGACATTCTTGAGCATCTCGTCGAGCTGGCCAGTCACGGAGCCTGTGCTGAGGAGTTCGACGGCCCAGGAGGGGAGGTTGTGACTCTCTTGCGAGAGCGCTGCCGAGACCGTGGACCCGTCTTGGCGAAGAGAGTCAGCGCAGCGCTGAAAGACCCCAGCCACGACCGAATTCGGGGTCACGGTGGCGGCTGTCTCGAGCGCGGTCAGGACCGGGACGCCATTGTTGTAGAGGAGCGAGAGCGCGCCGAATCCATACGCCAAGGAGGATTTGCGTGCGACGGCGCCCACGAGGGGAATCGAGAGCAGGATTCGATCCAGGAGAGCCGGACTCGAGGTGCGGAGGATCTTGGCCCCCATGACTCCACCGATAATGACCCCGTAGATCACGCCGAATGGGACCGCGATCGCGAGTCCATAGGCCAGGAGTCCGTCGGTGACAATGACGGAGAGGTTGGGGAGCAGAATCGCGAGGTGGAGGAGCAGGGTCGGGTAGGCGAGCTTGCCGAGGATCGCCATCTTGACCGCGGCGCGCCGCTCATAGGTCTTGGCGAGCTGCTGAAAGCACTCCGGCATCGAGCCTGCGGTGCTTCCCGCGCTGAGGACGGCGACCTCGAGGGGACTGAACCCTGGGGCTGCCTGGATCGCTTCGGGGAAAGACTGACCGCGATGGAGATCGGCTGCGAGGGGTCGGAGCAGGACTGCTCCTGCCCCGCCCTGCTTGCAGACGTGATCGATCGCCTTGAGCAGCGAGAGGCCGGCCCGCTCCATGGCCGCGAGCTGGGTGTAGGTCGCGGCGCGCGCTCTGTCTTTGGATCCGATCATGCGGAGACTCTATCGCCCGGATCTCCCTCTGGGGCCCCTTTCCGACCCTCGGCCGCGGATCTCGCCGGGCAGGGTGAGAATCTCAGAACGGTTGACAGGGAGGGAGCGCTCCCTCGTCTGGGCAGCAACGGTCGGGACTCTCCGTCCGCAGGCCCTAGGTCAAGGAGGTGCGCTATGCGTGTCGTCAAGCTGCTGAACTCACGCTCTCCCTCCCCCCGCCTGCGCCGTTCGCGTTCCTCCTGAGTGACTGCTCCGCTTCGCGGAGCTAGCGCGCTCTGCGACGACCCAGAAGTCGTCGCCGGTCGTTGAGGCCAAGGCAAGGGCGGTCGACTGCAGTCGTCAGTCGCCGCGCCTGGGTGAGGTCGGGCTAACGCCCTAGATTTACCTCTCCAACCTCTCTCGAGGACCGCTTTGACTCTATTGAATGACTTCGGCTGGCAGGAATTCTGCCAGTCGCTCCCTCTTGGTCCGTCCCTGTCTGGGACGGCCGCAGATCCCCTCAAAACAACACCCTCCGTGGCCGCCATTGAAGGCGCCTTCCCTCCAGGGATCGTTCCCGCCCGGGTGCTCCGTCAGGAGCGCGATCTCTATCGAGTGGCGACGGCCAAGGGCGAGCGCATAGCACTCGTCGCAGGCCGGCTGCGCTACAACACGACTCGTCGCGACGAGCTTCCCGTTCCAGGTGACTGGGTCGCAGTGCGCTCGCCGCCGGGTGACCGCGCCACGATTCAAGCCTGTCTTCCGCGCCGAAGCGTGCTCTTACGAAAGGCTGCGGGCTCTGCGACCTCGGTTCAAGCTCTCGCGGCGAACGTCGACGCGGCCTTGGTCGTGACGGCCCCCGATCGCGACCTCAATCCCCGTCGCATCGAGCGCTACCTCGCCATGATTCGCGCGGGGGGTGTCGCGCCCCACCTCGTCCTCAACAAGGTGGACCTCTACTCCAGCGAAGAGACGCGCCTCAAGCTCCTCGAGGTGGAGTTGAGTCGGCTCGCGCCCGACGTCCCGATTCACCGCGTCAGCGCCCAGACTGGACTTGGCGTGGCCGAGGTCTTGGCGGCAGCCTTCGGGCCGGGTCGGAGCGTGGCAATCATTGGCTCCTCAGGGGTCGGGAAGTCGACTCTTTGCAATGCGCTCTTTGGGGAAGACCTCCAAGACACCGGCGCCGAGCGGGTCTCAGACGCGCGCGGACGACACACGACCACGCGCCGCGACTTGCTCTTGCTCCCGGACCGGGGGGGCGTCGTGGTCGACACACCGGGCCTTCGCGAGCTTGGGCTTTGGGAAGGGGGCGGACTCGACGCGACGTTCCCAGAGCTCATGGAGGTCGCTCGAGGCTGTCGGTTCCGAGACTGCAAACACCAGGGCGAGCCAGGGTGCGCGGTCGAGGAGGCGCTGATCGAGGGCGACCTCGACCAGGACCGTGTGCGGGGATACGAGAAGCTCCGGCGTGAAGTGGACCGCCGCTCTCGTCGGCAGGGGAAGGCTCAGGAGGACCGCGACAAACAGCGGCGGCAGCGCCGGCCCCCCCGAAGAGCGCGCTCGGCGCGACGCCAGGATTGGTGAGCAGTGCTGACTCAGGCCTTGAGGGGGAGCCCTCAAGGCCTGGGGTCGACTTTCAGCCGTGAGGGAGTTGTCTGCCAGGGCAAGAGTCGCTTGAGGAGAACTCCAAATCGGTGTGGCGGGGTCCGCCTCAATCTCTTGGACTGTCGTTCTTGGCCGATTTGCCGAGCGTGACGCTGGGTGGCCAAGCGCTGAGCTCAGTCGTCGCCGTTGGCACCAACGTGGTCCAGGCACCTCGAGACGCTCGGCGCGGGAGCCGGAATGCGTTGAACACCCCTCACCTGGCGATTGGTGGGGTGGGGTCCCAGCGATAGTGTGGGGACATGGATCCCAGACCCCTCGAGCTCAGCGAAGGTGAAGTCATAAGCTCCGTCTCTCACGACGGAGAATCCAACTACTTCGAAGTCACCCGCAAACTCGGGGTCGGCGGGGCGGGAGTTGTCTACGAGTGCATCTCCGACGACGGTGAGCCGGCGGTGATCAAGGCGCCCAAGATGATCGGTGCCAAACAGCCGGGCCTCGAGAGTGAAGCCAGCTGGCTAAAGAGCATTCCCCAGCACCCGAACCTGATCCGGTTCCTGGGAATGCACCGGGACCCTCGCGGTCACACCCTGATCATTCTCGAGCGTGTCTACGGGAACCCGCTCCGGGCTCTCAACCGCGAGGCGATTCGCGAACGCCTGAAGGGGCGCCCGACTCCGGGCGGTCGCTTCATTCCCTTGCCTCCCTCAACGGCTCTCGAGCTCGCCTACGAGATCGCCCGCGGTCTTGAGCATCTGCACAAGGGGAAGATCGCTCACTGCGACGTGAAGCCCGAGAACGTGCTCTTGCGCCTGGACTGCCACACGTCCGAGATCTCCGACAAGGACTACTTTGGCGCCCTCGCCAAGGGTGATTGGCGCGGCGTACTCATCGACTTGGGCGGCGCGCGCAGCTTCAAGCAGCTCAGTCACGCTTCCGCCGGCGCGAAAGGGGTCGAGTTGCCCTCACTCACCCCGATCTACACCCCTCCCGAGGTCTTGCCGGGGACCTATGACCCCAAGGCCCAACGCGAACGATCGCGATTCAGCCCTTGGATCGACACCTACGCCTTCGGCCTCACGGTCTACCAGCTCGTGACCGGGATGGTTCCCTACGAACACCTCGAGAGCCCGCCCGACGAGGAGGACCTCCGGCAGATCGCCGAGACCAAACGCGACGAACGTGACGGCGCGTTCCTTCCCATAGCACGCGCGCCCCTCGACCGGCTCGAGTGGGGTGACGCGACGATCCACCCCACCATGCGCAAGAAATACTGCAGTCGCGAAGAGGTCGTCGATCGCCTTTGGGAGTTGCTCGCCCGCTGCGTCCATTGGGACCCGGTGCGTCGCGGGACGATGAAGCAAATGCGCGGTGACCTCGGCGAACTCATAGGTGTCGCTCCCGCACCGCCAGACACGCGGAATGGCCCCGTCGCCCGGGAGTGGATCCAGCGGCGCTTCACCCTCGACGCCTTCTCAAGCCGTCTCGTCGACGCCGGACGTGGACCCGTTGAGAAGATCAACCTCAACCAGATCCGGCGGGGGGGCTCGGACTTCTGGGAAATGCAGGGCTTTAGGCCCACCAACCCTTCCTAAGGCTTGGAGCCAGACGCCGGCCGTTCGACCGGCCTCAGGCGCGGCTGGGGTCCTTGAGGGTCAGCTTGCCGGTTTGGACACGCTGGCGCCGCTCGCCCAGGCCAGTGCAACCGAGGGTTGCGCAGAAACCCAGCTCCTCCTGACAGTCGGCGTGATAAGCCGCGCCGCAGCTGTCGCAAGACGTCTGGCCAGTCCGACTCCCCAAGTCGTCTCGGCAGAAGGCGCAGGTGACCGGCTCGCCGCGCCGAAAGCGAAGCAGAAACCAGGGGGCGCGCCGCTTCGCGCGCCAGAGCTTCGAGGTCGAGACGCGGTAGCCGACAAGACAGGTCAGGGCGGCCAAGACACCCGCGACGACCACCAGGCCTCGGAGTCCTGGGGACGTTCGACTTCCGTCCGAGGCCATGACCTGGAGGAGTGCCCAGGGCACGAATGCCAGGAGGACCGCAAAAAGCGAGATCGTCAGGGTCGGGCCGAGGGACCACGACCCGCCGTGGCGCTTCTCCAAGCGCGCCAGGCGCAGGCGAGCTCTTTCGTGTGCGGTCTGGATCTTCGCGGCGCGAGTGGGCTGGGATTCTGATTGGCTGTCCATGCCTGCTCTCTTGCAAGCCCCCTGCCTCGCTAACTCCTTCTGTGGCCGACGGTCCTGGCCCAGAATGAGCCCAGGTTCGGATCCGAGCGACAACGGCGTTGAGGCGGCTCGTCCTGGAGGATCTGCTCGATCAAGTCGGAGGAGCAGGCCGCGCGTTCCTCTTGGCGATCTAGCGCTCGGCTCTTACCTCGATCTCCCGGGCGATCGTCTCCCCAAACCACTGGACCCCCTCTTGAACCATTCGCCAATCCGTCGTGTAGCGACCCGCCTTGCGAGGCGCCGTCAGGACGAAGCGGAACGTGGCCGTGGCCTGGGGGAGGATCTTCGTCCCCTTTGGGAGGTGGGCGCGACCTTCGGTGTGGAACGGGTCCTGGTCGCCAACCGCGCCGAGCTTGTAGTCCTGGTCACCGTCGCTCTCCCAAGTCGTGGTCCCCGTGTTCTGGATCACGACTTCAACCGTCGCGGTCTGCCCTGGAGCGAGGGATGTGGGGAGCGTGTGGCTCACGATCCGAGCGGAGTCCTTGCCGAGAGGCTGCGGTGGAGCCCGAGAGGGAGGAACCGACTCGACCACGTTGGGCGCAGGGAGTGGAATGGGCGCTGCCTCGCGCAGCGTCCAGACCGGCCAGATCTCGATCCGGCCAGCCTGCGTGACGGCGACCAACGCGCCGTCGGGCGAGATCGTGATCGATTGAGGCTCTCCAGTGATCGTGGCGACTTTGCGGACTCTTCGCTGAGCGAGGTCCCAGCGCTCGAGACGGGCGGGCCGATTTCTCCGCGCCCGGGAGACCGAGAACAAGGTTCCGCCTGGACCTCTGATCGGAGCGCCGCTGCGCCGGGCTCGTCGAGGAGCTGGAAGGCGGCAGACAGCGAGCGTTCGCGGGGGCGAAGCCTTTGGGTTTTCTGCCAGCGCTGCGCGAGCAAGTCGGGGGTCTCGACGATCGCGGGCGTCTTCTCGACGGCAGTCGCCGGTTGAATCTCTGGGTCTTGGCGTCGCTGGAGGACGAACCAGATAGCGGTCAAGCTCAGCAAGACGAGCGCGGTGCCAGCTGCGGCGAAGAGCAGCGGCCGCTGCGCCTGGCGAGCTTCGGGTCGATCGCCCGCGATCGCCAAGTCCAGGTCGAGAGCGAGCGCGCCGGCGTCGGGGTAGCGCTCGGCAATCTCCTTGCGCAGCGCCTTGAGGCACACCGCCTCCAGGGCTGGGGAGACGTCGGACGCGAGGCGAGTCGGGAACTCGGGGTCGGACCCCGCGACTTGAACCGAGAGCTCCAACAGGCTGCTGCCGTCGAAGGGAACTTGTCCCGTCAAGGCCTCGTAGAGCATGACGCCCAAGGCCCACACGTCGGCCGCGGGCCCGACGACCTCTCCACCGATTTGCTCGGGGGCCATGGCGAGTGGGGTCCCCAGGATCGCGCCGGTGTGGGTCAGGCGCTGACTGTCCTCGGCTCGGCCCAGACCAAAGTCCGCAACTCGGACCCGTCCGTCGTCGCCGATCAGGACGTTGGCCATTTTGAGGTCGCGGTGGATGACGCCCTGGGAGTGGGCGAAGCCCACTGCCACCGCAGCGTCACGCACGCAGCGGACTCGCTCCGTGACCGGCTTGCCGATCAGCCACGCGCCAAGCTCGCGCGCTCCGTCCACGAGTTCGTAGACCAGGAAGGGCTTCCCACCTAGCTCTCCTCCGCCGTGAATCGGGAGGACGCCTGAGTGCGAGAGCCGCGCCGCGAGCTCGCCGTCGCGCTGGAAGCGCGCCCGCTGCGCCTAGTTGAAGCCGGTCTTGAGGACCTTGATCGCGACGCGCCGGCCGACGGGGTCGCTCGCTGCGAAGACCCAACTCGTCGCACCTTCACCCAGGGCGTTTTGGAGCCGATAGGGCCCAAACGCCGCGCCCTCGCGGAGGGCCTCGTCTGAAGAGTGGGGGCCGGGTGGGACTTGGCCGAACGTCCAGTGAGCGGAGGTCACTCCGCGAGCATAGCGTCGAGAAGAGCCCGTTCGCTCAGGCCTGGCCGAGCTTGTTGGCAGCCATGTGGCGACCTGCAAGAGGGCGTCGTTACAGCCCGTTCCACTTCGGATAACGCGCTGGAAACGGCGTTTAGTGGCTGGATCGAATTCACCCCGACGACGAGCCGTGTCTCTCCCTAACTCCTTCTCTGGCCTTGCCTACGCTTGGTGAATCGAGTGCGAATAGACCTCTCAGAAAGATTGAGAGAGGTAAATGGTCGCAACGGTTGATTCGATTCGTTTGGAATGTTCGTGCGGGAAGAAAGCCCGTGTCCCCGCTCGCTACGCTGGACGCCGCGTCCGCTGTAGCCAATGCAAGGATCAGCTGCGGGTCCCCGGCTCGGGATCGAGTGTCAAGCCGAGCGCGGCTCAGCGCGCTCCAGCTCCCGCAGCCCGCGTCGCAAGTCCGCGACGCCTAGCTCCGACGCGCAGGCCGCAAGCTCAACCCCGGCAGACTGGCTGGGAAGGGAACGAGCCTCTCACCCTGAAGCCCCTCGACCCCTACGCTCCGCCCCGGGCCAGGATCGAGCCCACGAGGCCTAGCCGGAAGAAGCGGCAGAGCCTCGTCAATCGCGACCTCGCAGCTGAGCGCCACATTCAAGCGATCGGCGTCTGGCAGCGAATCTCTGCGGTTCTCGCGCTCGTCGGCTGCGGTCTGTTTCTCCTCCTCGGGGTTGGAGGGGCCCTCGCCGGCGGAGGCCAGGCAGTCGTCAGTGGCGGGATCGGGTTGGTCGGGTTCCTCATCTGCGCGGTCATTGGCGCCTTCTACTGGTGCCTCGGCAGGGGCCTTATGGCCTACAAAGGCTGGCCTCGAGTCGTGATCGGAGTTTTCACCGTCCTGGGGTTGCTCGGATCCGTGGCCGGCGCCTTTCTCGAGCCCACTCTGGGCGGCCTAATCAGCAACGGGATCTCAGCCGCCTGGGAAATGGCGATCTTGTGGGCCCTGTATGGACCTCGCGCTTCCCGAGTGTTCCAACCAGAATATCGGCTCGACAACCTCCGGGTCGAGTGGTGGGTCAGCCCCTTCTTCTGGCTCCCCTGGGTCCTCATGGTGCTGGTCTTCGCGCTGGTCTTCGTCGGGATCGCTGCGGCTTAATCGAGGCGGGCGAAGGTTTGGGAGGTCGCGAGCGCAAGTTCGCGGCCTCTCTGACTTGGTTGAGCGTTGAGAGAGGTGAGCGCCGTCGCCTTCCTGCACTGGATCACTGCGCCGATTGCGCAACGAACCCTGAGCTGCAACCCTGCCACGCGGCCCTGCCCTGCCCAGCGCGCGGCTTCTCTGTGAGGTGCAACTCCGTCCGATCGAGTCCTTCCCTCAGATTCAGGCACGGTAGTCCCACCCAGGGTAGGTCTCTCTCCCTTGTGCCTGCAGTGGCCTGATCCCGGGCCAGCCGATCCCTGCGATCTATCCCAGACGCTCGTTGTCGTCGGCAGTCACGCTGACTCACCGCTCGCTTGAGTGGCCGGGGAGAGGCGATCCCGCGGCTGGCTCCAGACCGCGCTAGAAGGCGCCCTGGGCGCGGCCCATCCAGTAAGGCAAGACCAGGTCGACTCCGACTCGCTCGCGCTTGGGGTCACCCCCGTTGGCGGTCGCGGGCGTGAAGGGATCGCGCTGCCACTGAAAATCGGTGGGCGCGCGCAGGAACACGTCGAGGGGTTCGGTCGGGAAGCGCTGGGTCGCCGACGCGAGGGAAATCGATCCACTGCTTGTATTGGAGTAGCCAAAGACGGGGAGGTTGACCCACTGAACTCCGGAGAGATCGACCACGGGCGGGCCGACTCTTCGGTGCGGCATGTCTAGCAGCTGGCGAAGGGCCTCGCGGACGGAGGGGTGGAGGAGCGTCTCGGTCGCGGGGTCAATGCTGGCTTGAATCAGATCGAAGTGCGCGTTGCGGTGATGCCCAACGTAGCGCTCGGTGATCGCGTAGGCCCGGTGGACGTCCTGCCAACGGGTGGGGTCGGTCTCGAGGCGAAAGTAGTTGTAGTAGCCAATGTGGCCGAGGTTGAACTTGTAGTAGTGGTCGGTTCCGAGGGCGCCCATGAAGGCGCCGACCCAGGTGCTCTCCGAGAGCGGGCCAGCGTTGGCCAGCGCTGTCGCGTAGCGGGCTGGGTCGACTCGGTGGCCCATCAAGAGGAAGGCCAGCTTCTGATAGCCAACCCCCGTCCAAAACGTGGGGCCTCCGCTGCCGTTGGTGCCGAAGGGGGGGCGGTCCTCGTCAATGATCCAGTCGCGGCTGATCAGATAGTCGAGGATCTGCTTCATCCGAAACGCGCACTCGGTGCGCAGCGCAGGCACCCGCTCATAGGTGATCGAGAGCCCGAACATCACGCCGCTGTATTGATCGCGGGAGATCCCTCGCCTGCCCTGCCACCCGACCCAGCGCTCGCCGTAGAGCTGCGCCGAGCGGAACGTGCCCATTGCGACGATCCTCTGACAGACGGGTGAGCTCTCGGGCGCTGCGACCCGCGCCAGGAGGCCGGTGCCGCCGTTCACGTCGAGCAGGGCGCCGATCCCCTTCAAGGTGTGCCCGAGGCTGTCGAGGGCCAGGGGATCCTGAGTCACGGAGTAGCGGAAGGCCTGAGAGGCGAGGTAGTGGCCGGTCCAGATCGCGGAGTCCCCTCCGTCGTGGTAATCGATCACCGAGCCGGGGTTGCCTGGACCGCCCTTGCGGTATCCGCTCAGCCAGGTCTCGTTGTCCGCAGTGTCCATGTTTGCCTGGAGGACAGTTCCGTGCGGCATGTTGACTTGGCGGATCTTGAATTCGACGTTTTGAATCACCTCCTCAAAGGGGGTGTTCCGAGCGGAGTCAACTAGGGGCTGGGTCCCGTCGACCGGAATCGGGCCGGGAAGCCCTTGGAGTTGCTGGAGCTGGGGCATGATCGCGTTCAGGCCAAGGCCAATCGCCTGCTGGACAATCCAGTTGACGGGTTGGTTTAGGACCCCGGTCAGCTGCCCCACGATCGGATTACTTGAGTCGAATCGCACGCTGAAGTCGACTTGAGGAGTCCCGACGCGCTTGAGCAAGGGGCGGGTCGGGTCGCTGTCGTCGAGGTCCGCCACGGCGGACACCCAAAGGTCCTCGATCACGATCGTGACCGGGAGGTCTATGGTTGGCCTGAGGCCCGCGACGTTGAGCTTGACGCGAATGTCCGCCTCGAGCGCGATGGTCCACTCGCCCTGGACCGGCACCCGGACTTGGAGCTGCTGGGTGTCGAGGCGGAGGAGCCCCGGAGCGACGCTCAGGTCAGTCCCCTGTCCGAGGCGGACGTTGCGAATTTCGACGTCGACGGCCCCGCTCTGATACCTCTTTCCCAGGAGCTGAGTCGCGAGGAGGGCGTCGAGCTGCGGGAGGACGATCTGGGGCCGAGCGTAGTCCCAGAGCGTCTGGATCTCCCCGTTGAACACGTCGAGGGGGACCCCAACGCTGGCAGGTGCTTGGGGGATTGGGTTCGCAACTGGAGCGGGGGCGGTCCCGGTGGTCTGGGCAGCGGTCGTGACGGCGCTCGCCGTCGAGGCGCCCGAGCTCCCCGAAGATCCACCCGAACAGCCCGCGAGGACGAGCCCGAACGCGATCGGCGCGCACCACAGGAGGGTCCCCCCTGATTTGGAAAATGTCCTCTGGTTCATGGAATTCGCTCTCTCTTGAGAGCTCCCGTCTGCAACCCACGAGCCACCCGGCTGAGGTGCGCAACCTCTTTCGCCGCATGCCTGGGGTGAGGCTTGAGGAGGCTCAGAGCGGGATCTGGGTGGCTGTATCTGGGCATGGCGGAAATCCAAGCGCGGCTGTCGCTCAGGGGAGGGCGCGTGCGTGGGGGCTAGACTGGGTGCTCGGGCCAGCACCCCGTTGGGAGGCGCTGGCCTCGGGGAGACGACAAGCCTGTGGTCGATCGCGAGATGCGAGCAGCGGACCGGGGGGGACACGCAATCGCGCTCCGGCAGCGCCTTCGCGCGGGGCTCCTCGCCCACGAGAGGCTGTGGCTGGCTGCCTACCTCGGCTCCGAACCAGCCGCGGAGGCCATAGGCGAGCGACCACCGGCCGAGCCCCTGGGAGGCGGTGAGAACTCCGAGGGCCTCGAGCGCTGGCTGGAGGCGATTCACGTTGCGGGCGACGAGGCGGTGGCGCTGGCCGCGCTTTCGGCCGCCTCAGCGGTGGTCGCACACTTCGAGTCGGTCTTCGCTGGGGATCCCGAGCAACACCTAGCCCGGGCCTGTATCCAGGCAGCGCAGGACTGCCTCGATTGCCCGTGCGCGATTCACCGCCGAATCACGGAGGCGACCGCTACGGCTGGCAACGAGGTCCTTTGCCACGTGAGCTCTGTTCTCCTGCTGGCGCTTAACTGGCGCGACACTGACGCTATGGGTGCCATGGAGGGCACGGCGATTGGGCTTCCGCTGGAGTTCGTCTATCTCTCCTCCGGTCTCGCGGATCGCGGGATCGAGCATGTTTTTGTCGACGCCTGGCTTTATGACCGCACGATCCCCGAGCTGGAGACCGAGGTCCGAGCGGCCAAGATCGTCGTGATCTGTTCGGCGCCCTCCTACCTCTTTTGGCGCGACGGAATCACCAATATCGAGCTCGCCTCGCGCTCCGTTCGCCAGCTAAAGGCCCTCAACCCGGACGTGCTCGTGGCCCTCGTGGGTCCCCACGGGACTGTGGATCCCCAGAGCTTTCTCGACATGGGCCTCGATTTCCTGCTCCGCGGGGAGCCTGACGAGACCTTTCCCGAGCTGGCGGCTCGGGTCCTGGCTGGCGAGCCAACGGATGAGATCCCTGGTGTCGTTGACGCCCGAGCGGGACTGGCCGCTGAAACCGGGTGCTCGGTGGAGGTCCCAGACCTCGGCGCCCTCCCCCCAACCGACCTCTCGCGGTTCCGGCTGGGCGACTACCCCTTTCCGCCAGCGAGCGGACCTCCCGCGCTCCTGCGTGGCAAGATCGCGACCCTCTACGAAGCCTCTCGCGGCTGTCCCTACGCGTGCATCTACTGCTTCAAGATCGGCTTTCGCGACAAGTATCGCGTTAAGCCAGCGGAGCGAATCGACCGCGAGCTCGCGGAGCTGGCTGCTGCTGGCGTCGGCTATGTGTACTTGATCGACGAGATATTTTTCCTAAAGCGCAAGTGGGCGATCGAGATTCTGCCTCTCTTCGCCAAGCACGGAATAGCTTGGGGTTGCCAGACGCGGGCCAGCGCGCTGCTTCCTGAGATCGCCGCGGACGGACCTTGCTGTCCTCTCTGGTCTTCATATCCGGGGACTCCATCCCGGGCGCCTGTTTCGGAGGTGAGGAGTCGCCGTTGGCACGTCCTCAGTCGCGAGGCGCCTGCCCAAGCTGCAAGAGACGCGCTTTCGCTGCCTCTCGAACGCGAGGATCGCCATTCTCGGCAGCGTGTCGAAACAACTTGACGGCCTGGGCCTCGTCCTTGGGCACGCCCTGGCCGGCCACTAGCATGTTCGCCAGGTTGTAGACGGCGAGTGGGTGGCCCCTGTGGGCGGCCCGTCGATACCACTCGACGGCTTGCGCCTCGTCCTTGGTCACGCCCTGACCGGTCGAGAGTATGACCCCCAAGTTGAACATGGCGTCTGCGCGGCCCCTCTCTGCGGCACGTCGATACCACTCGACGCCTTGCGCCTCGTCCCTGGTCACCCCCCGACCCTTCTCCAGCATGGCCCCCAAGTTGAACATGGCGCCCGGGTGGCCCTTGTCGGCGGCGCGTCGATACCATTCGACGGCTTGCGCCTCGTCCTTGGTCACGCCCTGACCGGCCACCAATAAGACCCCTAGGTTGTACATGGCGCCTGGGTGGCCGTTCTCGGCGGCGCGTCGAAACAACTCGGCGGCCTGGGCTGCGTCCTTGGGCACGCCCCGACCGGCCACCAGCACGTTCGCCAGGTTGTACATGGCGCCTAGGTGTCCCTTGTCGGCGGCGCTGTGAAACCACTCGACGGCCTGGGCTTCGTCCTTGGTCACGCCACGGCCAGTCAGCAGCAAGAGCCCCAAGTTGACCATGGCGTCTGGTTGGCCCTTGTCGGCGGCGCGTCGATACCACTCGACGGCCTGGACCTCGTCCTTGGTCACGCCCTGGCCTTTCTCCAGCATGACCCCCAGGTTGACCATCGCGTCTGGGTAGCCCGTCTCGGCGGCCTCGCGATACAAGGCCGCCGCCTCCCGGAATCGGTCGGCGCGAGAGGCGGCCTTCCCCCGCTCGAACAGCCTCTCGACGGAGCCGTCCCGCCCAGGCTCCAGCGTGTTGGGTGCCACGCTGGAGGGTGGGGGCGCGCTCGAATTCTGGACCGCCTCGGGAGGCAGGTTTCGCCACACCCTCGTGGTTAGCACTCCACCCAGCACCACGACGATTCCCATGGCGACGAGCCCTCGCAGGAGGACGGACTTCGCGGGGGGGTGCTCCTGCCCGAGGCAGTCAGCGAGGGCAGGCTTGAGTTCAGCCACGCTGGCCCACCTCGCGCTCGGATCTTTCTCCAAGCAGCGCATCACGACCGCCTCGAGTGCGCGAGGCACCTCTGGACGAAGCGAGCGGAGCGGAGGTGGCCTCTCGTTGGCGGTCGCGGTCGCGACCGCGATCAAGCCCTCGCCCACGATCGGGGGGCGACCGCTTAAGGCAGCGTAGAGGATCGCCCCCAGCCCGTAGATGTCGGTCGCCGGACCGATCGCGTGCACCCTACCGCTCGCGACTCGGATCGCCAAGAATCGGCCAAACGGGTAGACCTCAAACGAAAGAGAGCTCTGGGCTCTAGGAAGAGTTCCTGACGCTTCGCGGATAGGGCGCGCCAGAGTTTCCGGACCCCAGCTCGCCTGCCCGCCGACGTCGGAGGGTAGGCTCCGGCTCACTCCCCCAGCCCTAGGAGCCGATCCGTGTTCTTCGCGCTCAAGACCCTCCGCAAGCTCTACAAGGTGATCGTCTCGGAGACTCATCCGTGGTCGATCGGCGTCGGCTTCGCAGCCGGGGCGATCCTGGGGCTGACGCCTTTCCTCGGCCTCCACACCGTGATCATCGTGTGCGCGATCCTCATGTTCAGAATCAACCTGGCCTCGACTCTCGTGTCCGCGGGGCTGTTCAAGCTCCCCACCTTTCTTCTCTGGGGCACCTTTCACGCTCTCGGCGAGTCGATCCTGGTCCAACCGGGGGCGAAGGGGGCAATGAGCACCCTCTCCAACACGCCCGTGCTGGCCTACCTGCGCCTCAACAACACCCAAATGCTCGGGAGCCTGCTGATCGCCTGCCTGGTCGCGATCCCCACCCTGATCTTGGGCGTCGCCTTCGTGAAGAAGGCGCGCGAGGTCCTGAGCGAAGACCGACGAGATCACTGGATCTCCAAGGCCATTTTCCAGTCGAGGATCTTCGCGATTCTCGTGAAGCTCGCGAAGTAGAAGGAGCAGGCCATGTCCAACGAGACTCCTCTCCCGGCTCCTGCGCAGCCCCCGTCCGAGCCTACACCCGACCAGGCGTCAGCCGCTCCGGGGTCGCCGCTCCCCTCCGCGGCTCCACCCTCCGCGGCTCCACCCTCCGCGGCTCCACCCTCCCCGGCTCCACCCTCCCCGGCCGGGTCCCCCGAGGACGGGGCGGGCTCCAAGCCCAATCGCCCGTCGGAAGAGATCATCGAAGACGAGGGGGACTTGCTCTCGTATCTCGCCGAGGCGGTCCTCGACGACGACATGGAGGTCGACGAAGAGACGGGCAAGAAGAAGCACAAGGGTCCGATTCGCTGGGGAATGCTCATCGCGGTCCTGGTGTTCCTCTGCGGCGGAGCGGGCGGGTTCTACCTCTATCGGAACGCGCTGATCCAGGCTTCGGTGGTCATGGGTGGTCGGCAAGCTTTCCTCAGCGAGACCACCCTCGACGGCGTGAACTCGTGGATGCGCACGAGCACCGGCGAGATCAAGCTCGGACGCTTGCAGATCCCCGATCGCAACGACCTGAGCAAAAACTTGATCGATTGCGGCAGCTTCGAGGCCAAGATCAGCCCGCGCCAACTCCTGCTCGGCAAGCTGCAGGTCGACTACGCGCGCGCCACCGACGTGGCCCTCTTCAAGACGCGCGAGACGCCGGCCACCGCGCTGGGCGGGGAGGTTCAGGATCCCGAGGCTGGCGCTGCGGCTGCGGCTGCGCAGAAGGCCATGGTCGACCGGATGGCCAAGGAGCTGGCCAAGATCCTCGGCCTGGAGGGCGTGAACCTACTCGACGTGCCGAACATGACGCTCGACGAGATCCTGACCAAGGCCGACGTCAAGACCTACAAGGTCGCCAAGCAGCTCCCGGGCAAGGCCGAGGCCGAGGTAGCGCTCTGGGAGGCCAAGGTCAAGGCGCTCCAGGAGAAGGTCAAGGCCTTGCGCGCGCGCACGGCCGAGCGGACCAAGCGCCTTCAGTCTTTTGGCGGCCAGGCCCAGCGGGAGTGGACGAAGGCGCTCAACGCCAAGCGTGCGACCTTCAACACCCTGGAGGCCGACCTCAAGAAGAATCCCAAGGCCTGCGGCCCCAACCCTTCGAGCGACATTCCCAAGCGCGTGAACAAGGAGTTGAAGGAGCTCGAGGCCCAGCGCCAACGGATTCTCGCCCAGGGCAAGCAGCTCCGCGTCGAGGCCAGCGCGCTTGTGACCGAGGTCAACGCGGTGCAGAAGGAGGCCCAGGCGCTGCGGGCAGGCGTCGACGCCTCGCGCTCGCGAATCGAGGCCGAGATCGCAGCGCTGGCCGACGCGAGCGAGCAGGACCTGGACCGGATCCGCAAGGCGATCAGCTCGGCCTCGCCGGGCGATCAGCTGATGCGCGCGCTCGTGGCAGGGATCTTCGGGGAGCGAGCCGCGCAAGCCCTGGACAACGTGGAGAAGATCAAGGCCATGATCCCGCCTGAGGTGAGCGGCCTGGTGCCTCCCAAGAGCCTGCGCGACGGAATCACTGTGGCCTTCTTCCCCGAGGACGCGTCCCCTGCGGCGCGCGCCTCGGTGCATATCAAGGACCTCGAGGTCACCGGCAAGATCTACCTGAGCGAGGGCCGAGTCGCCGAAATGTCGGGCCATATCTTCAACCTCTCAAGCGACCCGCGCGAGACGGGCGAGCTGGGGTTCAAGCTGGAGTGCAAGCTCGAGGGCGAGACCTTCGTGCTCGAGGGGACCTGCGACCCCAAGACGGACCGCGTGCGCATGTCGCTCAGCTGGGACGAGTTCCCTCTCGAGCGGCTCAAGTGGGGCGAGGCACCGAAGGTCCTGCCGAGGATCAAGAGCGGTAAGGCGAAGGTCACCCTCAGCGTCGACTCGACCCCCTCTCAGCTTGAGCTGGCGTTCAGCGCGACCGTCAAGGACCTGGAATGGATCGAGGCGGCGGCGGACGCCGATCCGCTCGTCTCCGCGACCCACGAGGCGGTCAAGGCGGTCAAGGCCCTCTCCCTCACTGCGGGAGTCAAGAAGTCCAAGGGACAGAGCCCTCAGCTCTCGATCGAGGATCGCTCCGAGACCAAGCTGGTCGACGTGTTTGGGGGCGCCCTGGCCAAGGTGGCTCAGGCCGAGGTCGAAAAGCAGGTCAAGAAGCACGAAGCAGCGATCAACGAGCTGATCACCAAGCAGGTCGCTCTGGCCAAGGGCAAGCTGGGCCCATTGGGCCCCCTAGCCAGCTCATGCGGCGAGGCGGACAGCGCCTTGGCGGGCGATAGCAAGGCGCTCAAGGGCGGCGCGAGCCCCACCCTGACGGGCAGCGGCAAGCTCAAGAGCGAGGCGACGACCAAGCTCCTCGCGGCGGCCACCAGGGGCAGGTTCAAGCTGCCGAGCCGACCCAAGAACCCCTTCGGCGACTGAGCTCGGCTCCTAAACCGGAGGCCGCGATTCTGAGAGGTCGCCCACGGGGGTGTTCTCACGACTCCCCTTCGTCAGGACAGCGACCTCGCTCAGAATCGTGCTCCGCTTTGCTAGGGAAGAGTCGGGGGTCTTCTTGCTTCGGGTCGGACGTTTCTTCTTCGCTGCCAGAAGGCCAGCCCGCCTAGGCCGCTCGACAATGCGAAGCGCCAGGTCGAGAACGGGAGCTACTTCGAGAAGAAAGCGAAGATGGCCAGGGCAACCAGGCCGGCGACCGCCAGCAGGACCCAGGGGCCGCGCCCATTCCCTGGTTATCAGTTCGGCTGCGCAGGGGCTCGTCGCTGATGGGGCGGCGCGGCTTCTTCGCCGCGGGCGACGCCGGGGCGTGGGTCGGGGCCGAGGGCGTCGGCGAGATATGTGGGGCGAGGCGTTCGAGGTCGCCCAAGCCTTCGCCCGCCACGAAGGGCGTCGTGAGCTTGGGCTGGGCCTTCTTAGCGCGCGCGAGCACGTCCGCCTGGGAGATGCCGGTGGCTCGTGCGTAGTCGCCCGCGACCTTCTCCGCGAAGGCCTCGTGGCCGCCGATCGCCCAGACACGGCCCAGGCCCTTGATCAGCAGCGCCTCATCGCCGCTGCTCCCGGCACGGGGCTCTAAGCTTGTGCGGAGACTCGAGAGCACTTACCGCCGGGACCTGGTGAAGGCTGGAATCCCCTACAAGACCGAGGAGGGGGTGTTGGATTTTCACGCTCTTCGAGACGGCTTCGCGACCCTCCTGGCTCGAGAGGGCGTCCCCCTGGCCCTCGCTCAGAAGCTCATGCGGCACTGCAGCGCCGACCTAACGAGCAAGGTCTATACCCGGCTCAACCTGGGCGACGCTCGCGGGGCGGTCGCGAGACTGGGCCGGGCCTGGGAGCCTCCGAGCACATGGCGAACGGCTACTGTGGGTGAAACTGTGGGTGAGACCTGTCCTCCAAGCGTCACCAAAAGCACTTGCGCGTATGGTGAAGAGGGTCCCAGAGCGACCAAGGAGGACAAGGCGAGAACGCTGGAAGCCAGTGTTTACACGGCTTCCAGCGCATGAGCCCGTCGGGATTCGAACCCGAAACCGTCGGCTTAGAAGGCCGACCAGCTATCGCCGAAACCCGCTCGGCAGGCCAGCTTCAGGAGGACGGCTCGCGGACTGTGGCTGTATCTGTGTCTGGTGACCTGTCAGCACCTCGCAGCTCAGACGCTGCTGAGTTGGCACGAGCCCTCCTTGCCCTGGCTGCGCACCACGCCGATCCGCTGCCACTCGTCGAGGCGGCTCGCGTCCTGCTCCGCTCGGTGGAGCCTGCGTCCCCCGACGACGGCCAGGACAAGGTCGGCGAGCTGCGGTTGCTCTCGGGCGGGGCGTGACGGTCCAGAAACCGTCGTGACCGTCGGAACTGACGAAGCCCAGCAACGGAGGGGACTAGAGGGCTGACGGTTCTGTGGAGAACTGTCGCGGACCGTCGATAAACGTGCTCGGCTGACTGGTCCAGGTCCTCAAGGCGAAGGAGGGGGCTCGGGCCTTGAGCGAGATTGACGTGGAACGCTAGTCGTCTATGGGCGAATCGTCGACGGGCTGACGCCAGTTCCTTAGGTCAGCGAGTGACTGGTAAGACCACAGTAGAGGGCTCAACTCTGCCCATTTCAGCAAGGCAACCCTCGCTGTCTCAACAGCCCAGGAGGCTCGATCTGCGGAGGGTGCCCATCTCTTACTGACGGAGTCTGCAAGGGTTTACGACGCGCCAGGGCACCGTCCGGAGCAAATTGGTCATGAGGCAATGAGGCAACGCTGAGGGGCTTGTTCATGGACGACGTAACGCTGGGGGCGAGACGTCAAGGAAGTGGCCATTGCTAAGGTTGAGAAGGCCAACCAACGAACACAGCCGGAGGGCACCAATGGAATCGGA
>JAESQQ010000539.1 GCA_016765095.1 Planctomycetota bacterium
CCAATAGGGTGCCTTGCGGAGGGCTCTCTTGCGATCTGTAGGGTGCGGGGTTTACCTACCCCCGCCCAGCCTGTCCGGGAGAGACAGACGGCCTCTGGGGTTAGGCTTGTCAACGTCAGGAGCTGTAAACCCCGCCCCTACCAAGGCGTGCTGTGAGCCGTCCAATAGGGTGCCTTGCGGAGGGGCCCTCTTGTAACCCCGCCCCTACCAAGGCGTGTTGTGAGCCGTCCAATAGGGTGCCTTGCGGAGGGCTCTCTTGCGATCTGTAGGGTGCGGGGTTTACCTACCCCCGCCCAGCCTGTCCGGGAGAGACAGACGGCCTCTGGGATTAGGCTTGTCAACGTCAGGAGCTGTACTCCTGCCCAGTGAGGCAGCGCCGCGTGGCCTGGGACTACTTGCCCGCTCTCCAGGCCTTGGCTGCAGCCAAGTCCTTGGCCACCCCGGTCAGTCGCCAACCGGCTGGAGAGTCCTCAGCGAGGAAGAAGAGCAGCTCGAGAACCGGCTTGGGGTTGGAGGGCGCCCCGCCCTCCTCCCCGAACATCGGCGCGTCGTCGTCCACCTCGCGGACCTCGGCCACGATCACGACCCGAGCAGCGGTCGCGATCTCGCGATCGCGGGCACCCGTGTAGACGTGTGGGTCCGCCGAGCTGAGGCGCTCGTAGAGGGCCTTCCCGTGTTGCTTCCAGCCCGCCTCGCTCCAGACCGAGCGAAAAGTCTGTCGACCCTCCTGCCAGCTGTTGACCTGGTAGGAGAGCCGTCCCGGGCTCGAAGGCCAGACCTTGGCTGTGGCCTTCCCTGCGAGGTAGGCGCGCCCATGCTCCTCGTCCTCGTCGAGGCCCGCGAGGAGCCAGCCGCTTCGCTTGACCAGGTAGAGCACGATCCGATCGACGACCCGCCCCTTGCGAGCGACGTCCACCAGCGCCACGGCTCGGGAATCCTTCACGAGGGGAGTGTCCTTCATGCTCAGGACGAGCTCCTTCTTGACGGCCTGGCGATAGAGCGTGAACAGGTAGTCGCCTGGGGGGTGCCAGCCTGCCTCCGTCGAGTGGAGGCGAGCCTGGGGCTTGTCCTTGGTCGCGATCGCCTGGATCAGGGCTTTGAGCGCCTCCTCCGGCGTCTTGGCAGTGCCTTCCTTGAGGCCAGCCGCCAACCACTTGCTGTCCTCCGGCTTCACTTCGTCGGCCGCCGAGATCCCCCAGCGATCGTTCTTGAACTCGATCCGCAGCACGTATCTGCCCAAGACCTGGGCCCCCTTGGTCAGGCGAAGCGGCAGCAGCGAGCGCTCGCCAACGACCTGCTGCTCCTTCCGCTGGAACTCGGACTCGACTCCCTGGGTCGTCAGCTGTTGAAAGAGGAGCTTGCCGCTGTCCTTGGAAGCAGCCCAGAACTCGGAGTGGCAGCAAGCCTCGAAGCTCTTGGCGTCGGCCTTGCGCACCGCCTTCCCAATTGCCTTGGCGAAGCGCTGGGCGGTCAATTCCTTGGGCTTTGCGAAGGCTGAGCTAGGAACTAGGAGGAGAAGACTCAGGGCGAAGAGGGTGCGCATTGTGTGGCCTCCAGGCGGGCTGCTGCCCGGGAGGGGAGATCGTAGCGCTGCGCGTGGGCCGGTGCTTGGCGTTTAGGCCCGGGCGTCGATTGACAACCAAGGCGAAAACCCAAACGCGTTGCGGCGCTACCGGGGATCCCCGCTCAAGGCTCGAGCCGCTTGAGCGCCTCGAGCGCGACCTGCTTGGCGTCGGGGTCGGCGCTCTCCGCAGCGCGGCGATACCACTTCAGCGCGGCCTCCTCGTCTTCTTTCACCCCACGACCGCCTTCCAGAGCCCTCGCCAGCTCGTTCATGCCCGTGGCATGGCCCTTCGCGGCTGCCTGCCGGAACCACTTCACGGCTTCGACCGCGTCCTTCGTCACGCCCCGACCCGTCCCGAGCAAGAGCCCCAGGTCCGTCATGGCCAAACGGTTTCCCTTCTCAGCCGCCCGCCGGTGCCAGAGCGCCGCCGCCTCTTCGTCCCTGGCTAGGCCGAGCCCGCGCTCGAGTACGTAGCCCAACGAGTACATCCCCCGCGAGCTGCCCAGCTTGGCAGAGCGCTGATACCACTCCGCAGCCGCCGCTTCGTCTTGCGCCACCCCCCTCCCCTTCCCAAGCATGAAGCCCAAGCCCGCCATGGCGTTCGCGTGCCCCTTCTCCGCGGCCTGGCGATACCACCTCACGGCGGCCGGCTCGTCCTTCGCCACCCCCCGCCCCCACTGATGCATGACCGCTAGGGCAAACACGGCCTCGAGGTGCCCCTTCTTCGCGGCCTGGCGATACCACCTCACGGCGGCCCCCTTGTCCTCCTTCGCCACTCCCCGCCCCCACCGGAGCATGACCGCTAAGGCAAACATGGACTTGAGGTGCCCCTTCTCCGCGGCCCGTCGGAACCACCCCGCAGCCGCCGCCTCGTCCTTGGTCGTCCCGGTGCCGTCCCGACACGCGAACGCCAGGTAGTACATCGCGTTCACGTCTCCCTTCTCCGCCGCCCGGCCACACCACTCGGCGGCCTGGACGAGGTCCTTGGGGAGTCCCCTGCCCGTCGCGAACAGGACGCCAAGGTTGAACATGGCCGTCGAGTGCCCCTTCTCCGCCGCCCGTCGATACCAGTCGGCAGCCTGGGCGGGGTCCTCGGCGACCCCCTCGCCCAGGTCCAATCTGTAGGCCAACCAGAACATCGCTCTGCTGTCGCCCTTCTCCGCGGCCAGGCGATGCCAAGCAACGGCCTTGGTTTCGTCCTTGGGGACTCCCTCCCCTTGCAGGTGCGCTGCACCCAGGTTCAGCATTGCCCCAACGTGCCCACCCTCTGCAGCGCGGAGATACCACTCCGCAGCTTGGGCAGGATCCCTCGTGACTCCGGTCCCACGAGCCAACATGACCGCCAAGCAAAACATGGCCTTCGTCTTGCCTTTCTCCGCGCAGCGGCGGTACCACCCAGCTGCGCGGGTCTCGTCCTTCGCCACCCCTCGCCCACTGGCCAGGGCGAGGGCTAGGTTGAACATTGCGTCGACGTAGCCGAGATCGGCCGCTCGGCGGTACAAGGCCGCCGCGCGAGTCTCGTCCTGGGTGACCCCCTTCCCTCCCGCTAGCATCACGCCGAGGTTGAAGAGCCCCGCCGGACAGTCCAGCTCGGCGGACCGCCGCAGCCAGTCCAGGGCGCGCTCGGGATCCGCTGCCACGCCCTCCCGACCGGTCGCAAGGAGAACTCCCCAGCTGGCCATGGCCCGCGGGTGGCGACGCGCAGCGGCCAAGCGTAGCCAATCCAACGCGCCCGCCCGATCCTTGGGCACGCCCCTGGCGCCGGCCAGGAGCAGATCCGCCAAGTCGAACATGGCGTCCGTGTGGCCCAAGTCACCCGCTTGACGAAGCAAGCGAAGCGTCTCTTCGGGACGTCCCTCGTCAGCGGCCAGGAGCGCGGCCCGGAAGAGAGCCTCACCCCTCCCCCCCTCAGAGCGAGACGGAGACGCCTGGAGCGGCTCTGGCGGTGACGCAAGCGAGGCTCGCAAGGGCGGGCTCGAAGCCTGAACCACGGGGCTCGGGGATCCACTTCCTCTCGCCAGGAGGCCAACCACCAGGACGCTGCCCGCGACCAAGGCCAGGACGCTACCCCCGACCAACGCCACGCCGACGCCCCCCCCAGTCGAGCGCTCGCCGCCCCCCTCCAGGTAGAGCTCCAGGGCCTCCCTCAGCTCCGACGCGCTCGCGTAGCGAGCGCTGGGCTCCTTCTCCAAGCAGCGCATGATCACAGCCTCGAGCTCAGGCGAGACGTTGGGTCGCAGCGAGCGAAGCGGAGGCGGCGGCTCCGTAAGGGTCGCGGCCAAGCTCTCGATCAAGCTGCCCGCCAAGATCGGAGGGCGCCCGCTCAGGGCCGCATAGAGGATCGCGCCCAGCCCGTAGACGTCGGTCGCAGCGCCGACCTCACTCAGCTTGCCGGCGGCCTGCTCGGGCGACCAATAGCCGGGGGTTCCCAAGAAGATTCCAGTCTTGGTCAAGCGCTCGACCTCGCTCTCCCGGTCGAGGGCTCGGCTGAGGCCGAAGTCGGTCAGCATGGCGACGCCCCCCACACCGAGGAGCACGTTGTCGGGCTTCAGGTCGCGGTGGAGCACACCTTGTTGGTGAGCAGCCTCAAGGCCAGCGGCGAGCTGGGACCCGATCCGCGCCACCAGTCTCGGGTCGAGGAGACCTCGCTTCAGCGCCCCCTCGAGGGAGCCTTGGGAGTGGAAGTCCAGCACGAGGTAGGGCGCGCCGCCTTCTTCGCCCGTCGCGCGGAGCGCCACCACGTTGGGGTGGCTGACCTTGCCCAAGGCGCGAGCCTCACGCTCGAAGCGGCTCCGCTGGGTGGGCGACGCGCCGCGCCCGTTGAGGAGGACCTTGATCGCGAAGACCTGACCCGTGTTTGGGTCCCGCGCTTTGAAAACCGCCCCCGCTGCGCCCCGGCCGAGCTCCTCGAGGACCTGATAGGGACCGATTCGTTCCACGAGAACCGATTGTGCCCGACTCCGCCCTTCCTCACAGGCGAGAGGCTTCACTTCCAATCCGCCGTTCGGGACAGTGGATGTGGACCCTCGGTTTACCCATTGACCAGAGGGAGTTTGCTCAACAGGTCGTCGCAGTATTCCCATTGGTCGAGCGTCTCCCGCCACGCTTGCGGGATCGCTTCAACTCCCTTGTAGGCTCCCAGCACCATCCCGACCGCGATTGCGCGTGAAGCGTTGTCTCCTCCGACCATCGTGTTTGCCTGGAGAGCCCTTTTCAGGCCCTCTGGTTGGTCGGAATACTTCAGGATGAAGTAGAGAGCGCCGGGCAAGGTTCCCTCAGTCGGACTGGCTTTCCCCACCTTGATGGGCTCCGAGCGACCGACATCCCAGAGTTTGGCCATACTGGTCAGTGCGAGGTCGTCGCTAAACGCTTCCTTGGAGAGTGCTGAGTTGGGATCCGCTTCTTCTTTGACTTTGGCGGTTGCTTGAGCGGTCTTCGCTTCAAAGAAGCCGCCCATCTGCCGGGCGACGTCCTGAATGGCGTCCGCAGGTGACTTGCCGTTGATGACCCGGCAAGTCACCCGGGCGAAAAACTCGCCACCGCCAAGGGCCTGGGCGTCTTTGTGGGTGAACATCGATTTCCGAGCGACCTCGACAAGTTCCTCTTCTGTTTCGTAATAGGCATGCGCGGCGACATGGCGAAGGGCCATCGCATTCGACCTGCCGCCCAGTTGTTCGACCGGGAAGCCCTGTTTGACTTGGGCGTATGTCTCTTTGGTCATGGTGCAAATCCATGATTCCCAACCGCTTTCGAGTCGGTTCATCCAATGGGGGATCAGGTCTGCGACCTCAAACGGTCTCGCTGGTTCAGCGGTGGCGGCCAAGTGCTCTAGAACAAGAATGTTGTAGTCGCCGTAGTCAGTGGTCCCGCCCGCCTTCTTTCCAGGATGATAATTTCTCTCCCCCCAGCCGATGCCATGAGTCTGGCCGCCCATCAACTCACCGGGTGACATGAACTTCTCAATCGGTCGGCTTCCGTAGGCCTCATAGATTTTGAGGGCGTCATATTCGTAATGACTCCCCAGGCAGAGGGCGTCTGCAACAATTGCCCCGAAAAAGGCACCTCTGATCGATTGTTCTTTGGAAATCTGATTCATGACTTTGCTTAGTCTTACTCGCTGATGGCTGCAGGTTCCTACGGCAGAAACTGCAACTGGTGCAGCCCGCCAGAAGTTCCGGTACGGGTGAATGTAGGGGCGGGG
>JAESQQ010000540.1 GCA_016765095.1 Planctomycetota bacterium
CTCAGCCGTCCGCTCGTTCCCCAGGCGCGTCGAGGCCCTTCGCGCCGCTACGCGCGAGCGCGTGCCCTAGCAACCCGCCGGCCTTAGGGCGGTAGTGCCTACCCGTGTCACGCCCGGATACGGGACGAAAATGCCCTGGTCCTTCCCGAGAGCCCCGGCCCTGCGTGAAGAAGAAAGCGGTGCCTTCGTTGCTCGCATGCACGTATCTGAGCCCCGGCCAGCCCAGAGCCCGCAACTCTGCAACGAGAGCAGGGTCTGCGTCAAAATTCTCGCGGTCATCCAGGGCCGGGCGACGCTTCGTTGCCCACTCTCGTAGGTCTGGGCCATGCTCGACGATGTGGGAGTCGTCCCACAAGGCGACGACGGGAGGCCTAGCAATCCAGGGCAAGCTAACGAAGAGCAGGGAGGCGAGGCTGACGGCCATGGCGAGGGCAAGCCTCAGCCATCTTCGTGAAGCCGATCGAGGGGAGCCCTCTGCCTTCGGGTTGGCCAGAGTCGCTTCGGAGCCCAGGGGTCGGTCAACTCCCTGCGTCACGCCAGCAGCCGGAGTGCAGGAGGGGTCCGCACGCAGGGCACGGCTCGGTTCCTCGGAGGTTCGTGGCAATAGCCACCGCGGGGACTTGGCACGACCTTTGGTGGGCTCCAGCGTGCTGGGTGGTCCGTCACTCAGCTGGTCTCTCGACGGGAGGAGCTGGACTCCGTTTGCGAAGGCGAATCATGATCGCCTCGTAGCTGGAATGAGGGGGCTCCTTAGCTCGCAGAATCTCAGCCCAGCGCGGGTTGGTTGCGAGCATCTTGGTGGCGCTGCGGCAGACCAGCGCGAGATCACGAAGCCGCTCCTCCTGGGAAGATCCCCGGTAGCGCGCGACGTCGTCCTCGACCTCGCGCTTAGGATCGCTGTGGTTTCGAGCGATGAACTGGGCGACGTCTTCGCGCATGCCCGCAGTCTAGCCGGTCGGGGTCGGACGCTCATGAAGATCGGGGCCGTTGGACAGGTCTTGAGCCGGCAGCGAGGCCCTTCACTCCGGAGCTGGACTTGGCGGGCGGCCGCAGGAGCTAGGCGACTCCTACCGTTCCGCCTTGTCATAAGAGGTTGAAGGTCCCCTCGAAGCCCTTGGGCCAGACGACGATCCACGGGTCGTCAGACTCGGGTTCCTCCTCGGAGTCGGGGAGGCTCTTGACGATGACGGCCTTCCCAAGGAGGTCGCGGCGCTCGAGTTCCTCGAGCACCATCTCGACTGCGGCATCCCAGTTGGCGGGGGAGAGCGTCGAGATAGAGCCAGGCGTCTGGTCGCAGTATCTGTTTCACTGACAACGGCCCATCGACCGTGCGAAGCAAGCGTCACGCTCCCCCCGGACATGCTGCTCGACGGAGAATTCCGGGCCCTTGGCCCTGCTCCGTCCGGAATGGAGAAGGCCGTTCAACCTGTTGGCTGAACGGCCTGTTCTCTCGACAAATCGGGGCGAAAGGATTTGAACCTTCGACCTCTGCGTCCCGAACGCAGCGCTCTACCAGGCTGAGCCACGCCCCGTGAAGCGGGAGTCTAGCAGCGGCCTACCCCAAGTCAACGCACGCGGCTATCGGTAGTCCTTGAGCGTTTCGATCCCCGCAATCAGGGCTGGCGAGCTCGGTTTCCAGAGCGTGTCGAGCCACACCGAGTGACCGGCTGCGGGCAGCGACTCGCGGAACGCGTTGGCGTTGCTGGGCTCGTTATCGAAGGCCGCCACGATCGTGCCTAGCCCGCTGATCGGGCCTCGGGTGACTTGCGCCTTGAAGGCGTGGGTCGCGAGCTTGGGCTGCCCCGCGGGGACGGGGGGCTTCATATAGAGGTGCTCGTCGGGCAGACCGGAGAGCCGAATCACCGCCAAGCACTGAGCTCGCCAGCGCTCCTTGCGGCCGGTCACGTAGACGATCGTGGCGCCGGCCGCCTCGCAGCGCTTGACGTAGTCGATCGCGCCCGCGACGTGACCGTCGAGGACGTAGCTGTCGCCGTGGAAGAAGCGCCGCGACCAAGCGCGGCGAACTTGCTGACCAAAGGCGCCCTTAGCCTCCGCCTCGGGAATGCCCGCAGCGATCAGGGTCTCGTCCATTTCGTAGCGCACGTGGCTCAACTCGACTTTGCCGAGGCGGTCGTCGCTGATCTGCTGGCCGTAGTCGTGCAGGATCTTGCGGACTCGGTAGCGTGTGTCGTAGATCGTGTCGTCGAGGTCGAAGATCACGACCGGAGTCTTGCCCGCTGCTTTGAGGTCGCGGATCCGCTTCATGACCGTCTCGAGAACCCCTGGCCCAACGCGGAACGGGATCTCCATGAGCACCGGGCCGCCCGAGGGGCCGAGGCGAACCTTGAGGGTTCCGCTGCTGGCCTGGCGGGCCTCGATCTCGACCTCGCGGCGGCCGCTCCGAGTCCGGTGGCGGCGCACGATCGGGCCCTCGAGCCAGAGCAAGCCCGCCGCCCGAGGCGGGTCGACGCGAAGCCTGATCCGCAGCTTCTGACCGATGTCGAGGGAGGCCAACTCGGCCAGCGCGTTGCTGGGCTCGAGCGTGACCGTCGGTGTCGCGAGCTTGGTGTAGATCACCTCGCCCGACTGAACGGGGGTCGAGTTCTGGACGACGAAGTTGCCGCCAAAGGACGCCTCGTCGCTCGCGAGCAGGTAGGTCCCCACGATCCGCAACTGACCCTGGGGCCCGCTCGTGATCGCGTTGATCTTGCTGATCAGGCCGCGCCGACCTTCGTGGGTCAGGGTCAGCGTCGAGCCGTTGAGCTCGGCCCGGGCCCGCCAAATCATGCGGCGCCCGGTCGAGAGCTGGGCTCGCCCTTGGACGCGGTAGCGATTTGGGCCGGCCTTGGCCAAGCCCGCCTCGCCTTCGTAGGTCGTCCCGTCGGGGAGCTTCCCGCTGACCGACCAGATGCCGCTCAAGTCGCCGGCCAAAGCGGGCGAGGCTATGAGCAAGGCGAGGAGAATTGAGAGGGCGCGAGTCATGGGCAGCTCCAGAAGCGGCCATAAGACCCTCTCTCAGGGGGGCAATGCAAGCCTAGATCTGACCCGTTTGAGTTACCTCAGGGGCCGTTTGCCAGGCACCCCCGGCCGGCGGGGATAGCGTTCGGGCGTGGACTCGATCTTGTGCACGATCAAGAAGCTCCGCGCTGCCCCAGAGGGCAAGATCGCCGCGTGCTGCGCGACGGCTCCGCCCCCCAGTTGAGCCCCGACGCGCGCTGCTTGCTCGCGCTCGGTGGGGTCTATTGGACCGCGGTAGAGGAGGACTGCGCCCCCCGGCCGGACGAGGGGCAGCGTCAGCTCCAGCACGAGGGGAACGGAGCCGACGGCCCGCGCGACGGCTAAGTCCCCTTGGTCGCGAAAGGCTGGATCACGGCCGACGAGCTCGGAGCGTTCGGAGATTACGTCCAGGCGGCCCTCAAAGCGGGGCTTGAGCTCCTCGAGGCAGCGCGCCTTGCGATTCGCGGTCTCGACCAGGGTCACCCGCCAGTGAGCGCGCGCGATCGCGAGCGGGACGCCGGGCACCCCACACCCCGAGCCGACGTCGAACAGAAGGGGAGCTTCGCGCCCCTGGACCAAGCCGTCGAGGAGTTCGAGGGGCAAGAGCGCGTCGAGGACGTGGCGCTCTGCGAAGTCCTCCTCGCCTTGGATTCGAGTCAAGTTGGTCCGAGCGTTGGCGTCCTCGAGCCAGGCCCAGAACTCACGGATCCCGCTCAGGCCGTCGGCGTCGAGGGGAGGGACCCCCGCGCTCTCGAGGGCCCCCGGGAGCTCGTCGAGCCCAAAGCTCAGGCTGGCTCCACGATCGCGGTCATGCCGCCGACGCAGCCAGCGCTGCGGGGGTCGGGGCCGTAGGAGTGAACCTGCTCTTGCTTGAGCTCGGCGTGTTCGCGCGAGGTCGTGATCAGGATCGTCCTGCCACCCGCGTCGACCTCGCAAGCGTGCAGGTAGGCCCGCTCCTTGGAGAATCCGAACACGGCCCCGAGCATTTCGACGACGTAGGAATACGTGTGGGCGTCGTCGTCGATCAGGATCAAGTGGTAGGGAGGGATCAGCCGCGTCGAAACAATGACGTCGGTCTGCTCCTCGGTCCCCGCCCTCACCATGGGTCGTTAAGGCGCGCCGGAGGCGCTAGTTCGTCTTCTGGCCGACGAACCAATCGTCCTTGTCGGCGAAGAGCTGGTTGAAGGTCGTCAGCGATCCGTAGCAGCGGGTCACGTAGCCCTGGATCGTCCGCTTGTCCTCGGGAGTGAGGGTCGAGTTGGAGTTGACCTTCTGCTCAAGCACCCGGAGCTGATCACGGACCCGCACGATCTTCTTGAAGAACTCCTCGATCGGGATCTCCTTGGGGCTCTGGGTGTGGTCCCGCGGCTTGATCACCAGCGCGCCGCCTTGATAGCGCGCCGAGAGCTCGGGCTCGCTAGTCGCACCTTGCTCCGCCAACACGTCCCGGAGCGCTTGCTTGAGCTGGCCGTAGTCGATCTCCACCGTTGTCTCCTTCGTGCCTCCCCACGCGGGGGCTGAGGCCGGCGAAGAGTCTACTGTGCGAAGGGCCCGCTGGCGCCTGCGGCGGTGGCTTCCCGCGACCTTTCGAGAATCGCCCTCGAAGTGGAGCTCAGGCCTGCCCTCCAAGGGTTGAGCCATTCATGGGTCCTTGTCAGGTCCACCCCTATGAAGCATGGTGTTCTTGGCAAGGGACTGGGCCACGCCGCACGACGCTGCGTTGGTCTGAGCCTTGGAATCGAGCCTGGAGTGATCCGTAGGTGAAGTCGATCGGTGAGGTGCTAAAGCTCCTTGCACAGACCACCCTGATGGAATTCGCGGGCCGCCACGCCAGCGAAGACTTGATCTTGGTGGAGCCCTACAAGAAGAAGCGGGTCTACGACAGCACCTCTCCGCTTCACGTCGAGGCGACCGTTCGCTTCGTCCCCCGCACCCCCGGCGTCCCCTATCCCGCTGGCCGCGACTCACGCTCAGCGATCCTCCTCGACCACCGCTCGATCTCCCGGCTCCACGCCGTGATCGCCTACACCCCCGAGGGGTGGAAGGTCATGGACAAGAGCAGCAACGGCTGCTGGATCTCAGGGACCCGTATTCCCCAGGGGCAGGCTGTCACGCTGGCCCCCGCAGCTCCCCTTCGCCTCGGGAAGGCGGTCGTGATTCGCGTGTTCGCCGCCGGGGATTTCTTTCGCTACGCGACGGGGGCTCCGGCCCCGACTGGCGAGGGGTCCACGAACGAGGCCGCGGCGAGCACCGCAGAGACGTGGCGCCTCTCGGCCGACCAGATCCAGGCCGCGGCTGCCCAGGCCCCAACCCCCGAGCCGCTCGTCGCGCCGACCGCGAG
>JAESQQ010000541.1 GCA_016765095.1 Planctomycetota bacterium
CCGCGAGCGCCTCGCCCAGGACGAGATCGAGGCGAGCCTGGTGGGGCCCTCTGCCCCCCAGGCGCTCCGGCTCGACGAGGGGCGCTGGCGCTTTCGCCACACCGACGCCTGGCGGGAAGGGACTTTCTTGGTCCAAGACCTGACCGCCCAGCGCGTCGCGCCGCTCCTGGCCCCCCAGCCGGGTGAACGAATCCTTGACCTCTGCGCGGCGCCCGGTGGGAAAACGACCCACCTCGCCGAGTTGAGTGGGGACAAGGCTCAGATCGTGGCCTGCGATCTAAAAATGAACCGGCTCCGCAAGATCGAGCAGAACCTCGAGCGGCTCGGGCTGAGCTCTGTCGAGACCCGCCGCCACGACGCGCGCTACGCGGCTCAAGACTTCGCGGAGGAGCCCCCCTTCGACGCGCTCCTCCTCGACGCCCCCTGCTCGAACACAGGCGTCCTTCGGCGACGATCTGAAGCGCGCTGGAGGTTCGACGTGTCCTCGCAGCGCCGGCTTCGCAAGATTCAGGACGAGCTCCTCCGCGCGGCGCTGCCCCTCGTTCGCGGGGGCGGGCGGCTCGTGTATTCGCTCTGCTCGATCGAAGTCGACGAAGGGCGTGACGCGATCGCGGCCCTCCGCGCCGAGCACCCCGGGCTCGAGCTGGAGCACGAGGAACTCTGGTTTCCCACGCCCGGGGGGGGCGACGGTGGCTACGCGGCGCTACTCCGCGTCCCCTGAAGAAGCCGCGTCCGAGCCCTCGCCTGTGGCTGCGGGGAGCTTCACGTCCTCTGCTTTGAGGATCTGCGAGGCGAGCGGCTCCTGGCTCTCGTCCTCGATCAAGCCGAGGCGAAACGCGCGCCGGCGCCACTGCTGACGGGCCAGCTCTTGCATGTCGTGGACCGCGTCGGCCTCGTCCACGATCTCGAGGCCGAGGAGGGTCTCAACGAGGTCCTCGAGCGTGACGAGGCCCGCCGTCCCACCGAACTCGTCCACGACGAGCGCCACAGGGCGCTTGGCCGCCAGGAGGGTGTCGAACACCTTGAGAAGGCGTGCGCCTTCGGCGATCAACTTGATCTCGCGGTTGAACTCCGAGAGCGGGCGATCGCGACCCCCGTGATTGGCGGCCAACAGGAGCTCGTTCACGAACACGTAGCCCGTGATCGTGTCGATCGTGCCCCGATAGATCGGGATCCGCGAGAAGCGAATCGTCTCTCGGTCGGCGAGCTCGCTGACCGGTGTGTCCTCGGGAAGCGCGTAGAGCACCGTGCGGGGCGTCATGACGTCTCGCGCAGTCAGCGAGCCAAACCGAAACATGTTCTTGAGGATCCGCGACTCGCTCTCCTCGAGCGCGCCCTGGTCGGCGCCGAGCTGCGCGATCGCGCTGATCTCTGCTCGGCTGACTCCCGCCGCCCCGTGCACACCTGTGGTCGTGAAGATCTTGGTGATCGCGAGTTCGAGCCAGATCACGGGGCCCAGAATCTTGCTGAGGACCCCCAGGATTCGCCCGATCGCGGGCGCCAACGTCTTCCAGTGGGCGGCGCCCAGAGACTTGGGAATGATCTCGCTCACGAGCAAGATCAAGACCGTCAAGACCGCAGACACAATGCCCAGCGAGCCGGACCCGAACGCCAGCTCGGCCTGGGCCCCGGCCCCGGCCGCTCCGATCGTGTGCGCCACGGTGTTTAGGGTCAGGATCGTCGCGAGGGGCTTGTCGACCTCGAGCTTGAGCTGCTTGAGCCGCGCGGCGTGGGGGCTGTTCTCTTGCTGAAGCTGCGCAATGTAGGAAGGCGTGATCGAGAGCAGGACCGCCTCGGCGAGCGAGCAGAGCGTCGAAACCACGAGCGCGATCAAGACGTAGACGACGAGCATTACGATCGCAGCCGACTTGTCGGCCTCGCTCAGGGGGCTCTCTGCCAGGATTAGAAGTCCGTTCACAAGGCTCGCCTCAAGGGTGGGCGCCTACGATACACGCCCTGCCCTGGCCCCAGGATCCACCCGCAGAGCTCCTGGCGCTCCTCGAGTGGAAGATCATGGAAGTGCCCCGGTGCACAGGAGGCTCGCCCTGCTTCGCAGGACCGCCTCAAGCAGCTTCATTGCTCCCAAGAATAGCGTGCAGCCTCATTGGGGTTGAGCTGTGACCAGCAGGGGACCCACCAAGCCAGCGTCGATCGCTTTGCGAACGTTCCCAAGCTTTTCACGCCAGCCGGGACCTCCCTGTCTGCCGCAGCCGGCTTTCGGCTCGTCTCTCGAACATGAGGGGAGGTGGACGCCTTAGTGAGCAGGCAGCGCCCCTCGGCCCTCTTATCCCTCGTTAAACACGGCCCCCAGGATCCGCCCGCGGCCCAAGGCCGCGACGGCCTCTGCGACTTCGTCTCGCGACACGCGTCCGCGGCGGACGACAAGGAGGGCTCCGTCGACCCGCGACGCGAGGCGGGCAGAGCCTTCACGAACCGGGGGCCCGTCGACCACGAGCAGAGCCCGCGGATAGTGGCCGCGCAGCTCGACGAGCAAGTCGCCCAGGCGCTCTGGGATATGGCTCCGGTCGCCGCCTCGACCCCGCGGCAACAAGTGAAACTCACCGAGGGAGAACTTGATCAAGGCCGCCCGCGGGTCGGACTGCTCCTTGAGCAGAGACAGGAGCCCAAGGTCGGCGCTGGGGACTCCCAGCATTGAAGTGGCGCTCCCGCCGTCGAGGTCGACCTCGATCAAGATCGCCTCCTGGCCCGGCACACTGGCCGCCGTCACGGCCAGATTCAGCGCGACCGAGGTTCGCCCCTCGCCGCGCGTAGCGCTCGTGACGAGGATCGCCCGCGCTCCCCCGACTCGAGTCGCGAGCGAGGAGAAGCGTCCGGCGCGATCGGAGTTGGGATACCGGACAGTGCAGATCGCGGGGTCGACGTCACGGAAGTTGAGCGTCTTAACGTGCTCTTGGGGCTCGGGGCTTTGCGCTCGGTCGAAGACGTGGAAAGTCTGGGTCCGCGGCTCAACCTTCCAGCGCTGGGTGACGGGCTGCTGCTGAAGGCCCTCCTCGGGCGAGGAGATCCCAAAGGGCCGGAGGAGGTCCTCGAGGACCGTCGCCGTCTCCGCTCGAGCAGCGGCGCTCTCAGGCACCCGGATAATGTTTCGGCGCGCGTCGGGGTCGTCCTCCTCGAGCTCAGGGAGCGACTCGTCCAAGAGCGCGTCCCAATCGGGGTCTCCCGTGAAGTCGAACAGGCTCCTCGTGGGGCGAGCCCGCTGAACCTCCACGTCCCGGTCCGCCGCCTCCGCCGCCTCCGCCTCCGCCTCGACGACCTCCCAAGATCGCGTCGCTTCGCCCAGGGCCTCGGGGCTCTCTCGCTGCCAGCTGCGAGTCTTGTCGTCCGGCTCCTGGCTCGCGCCGACGTCCCAATCCTTGGTGGTCTGGTCGAGCTGGTCGGCGTCGTAGGAGCGGGAGACCCGTCCCGAGGAGCTCTCCCCGGGGCGCAGCTCGATCGTCTCGACTTCCTCGAGGAGCGAAGCGGGCCTCAAGAGGGCTTGCGCGGCGGCCTGGAGTTCGTCCACCCGCCCTCCGTCCTCTACCTCGCGGGTCTCGCTTCCGTCCCAGCTCGGAAGGGGCGGCAAGTCACCCGCCGAATCCCCGGCGGGGGGTCCTGGCGGGGCGATCGTCTCGTCGCCCTCTCCCTCTGCCATGAGGACCATGAGCCCCCCACACGCCGAACAATTCGCGTCGCCGCTCATGAGGTCTTCGAGCGAGAGGTTGCCCTCGACGCCGCAGGCTTCGCAGTAGGCGGCGCTCATGACTCCCTCGACTCGGGGGCCACGTTCATGAGCACTGGGAGGTCGACTAGATCGCCAAGCTCGCGTGCGTCCTGGAAGCCTCGCCGCCGGAGCTCGCGGACCCCTGCGAGGCCGAAGCTCAGCAGGGCGAGCAGCCCCGCACACAACAGGCCCCAGCCCCAGGCCTGCTGGGTTGGAGCCGAAGTCGGCTCGCGAATCTGGCTGAGCGGAGCGCCGGCGGCCGCCGCCGCTGTCTCGAGCCGCGCCGCGAGA
>JAESQQ010000542.1 GCA_016765095.1 Planctomycetota bacterium
ACCCCTTTCAACACTCAACTCTTCCTAGTAAAGCGGAGCGCGATTCTGAGCGAGGTCGCCTTCATAGCGAATGGGAGTCGTGAGACCACCCTCGTGGGCGACCTCTCAGAATCGTGGCCTCCGGTTTAGTCAAAGAACTCCGGGTCGAGGTCGCGAGCTCGGCGGCCGAGGTATTCGCGATTGCGAGTCGAGCTGGAGTGGGTCAGGACTTGGTCCATGTCCCGGCCAGCCTCGATCGCGGTGATGCTGCGGATAAAGCGCTTGATTCGCGGGATCAGGCTGGGGGCCATTGAGAGGTCGCGGAGCCCGAGCCCGATCAGGGGCAGCGTGAACATTGGATCGCCGCTCAGCTCGCCGCAGATGCTGACGGGGATCTTGGCTCGTCGGGCGGCTTCGATGGTCGTCAGGAGGAGCCGAAACACCGCGGGGTGCGCAGGTTCGTAGAGCTCTTGGACCTTTTGATTGGTGCGATCGACCGCGACCACGTATTGGACGAGGTCGTTGGTGCCAATGCTGAAGAAGTCCGCGTGCTGCGCGAGGGCGTCGGCCATGATCGCGGCAGAGGGGACCTCGATCATGATCCCGATCGGAATGTCCTCTCGATACGGGATTCCTTCCGCGCGCAGCTCCCGCTTGGCGTCCTCGATCATGGCTTTGGCTCGCACGAGCTCCTCGAGGCTCGAGATCATGGGGAGCATGATCCGAACGTCGCCGCTGGACGAAGCGCGCAGGATCGCTCGGAGCTGACGGAGGAAGACGTCCTCTCGCTCCATCAGGCAATAGCGGATCGAGCGGCAGCCCAGGAAGGGGTTGTTCTCTCCGCTGATCCCGGCTGGCACGAACTTGTCCGCGCCCAGGTCTAGGGTCCGAATCACGAGCGGACGCCCGCCGACGAGATCGATCGCGCGGTTGTATTCCTTGAGGTGAAACTCCTCGCTCGGGTCGGGGTTCTCGTCGCTGTAGAGGAACTCGGTTCGGTAGAGGCCGATCCCCTCGGCGCCGGCCTTGATCGCGACTTCGATCTCCTCAGGCTGGGCGATGTTGGCGAGGAGCGTCAGGCGGTGCCCGTCGAGGGTCTCGGCGGGGAGCGCTTTGAGCTCCTCCAGGCCGAGCTTCTGGGCTTCGAACTTCTTCTGGCGCTCTTTGTAGCGGGCGAGAGTCGCCTCGTCGGGGTCGATGATGACCTTGCCCGCGCGCCCGTCGAGGATGACGAGCTCCCCGCCCGTCACGATGTCCGTCACTCGGCCCAGCCCGACGATCGCGGGGAGGTCGAGGCTCTGAGCCAGGATGGCCGTGTGACTCGTCTTGCCGCCCTCGTCGGTCGCGAAGCCCAGGACCATCTTCAGATCGAGGGTGAGTGTCTGTTGCGGGGTCAGATCGCGGGCGATGACGACGACGGGCACAGTCAGGTCGCCAACGGTCTCCCGCTCCTCGCCGATCAGGTGGCGCAGGAGGGTCGTCTCGAGGTCGTCGATATCGGGCACGAGACGGGCGGTGTAGGACGACTCCCTGAACTTGCGTCGGTAGAAGTTGACTCGGCGGGCGACGGCGTGCTCGGCGCTCCGGCCGCTCTCTATGTAGGCGTCGACGTGCTCGTGGAAGCCTCCCTCGTCCTCCAGCATGTTCTGGTGGAAGTTGAGGATCATGGAGGCTGGGTGGGTCGGCCCGCGCTTGACGATTTGCGCCGCGATCTCGTCCTTGGCCGCCTGGACGGCCTCTCGGTAGCGCGCTCGCTCTTTCTTGCTGAGCTCAGGGTCCTGACCGTCGGCCATGAAGCTCTGCGTCCCAGGCAGGCGGTATTTCTCCGCCTCGAGGACAAGGGCTTCGGCGATCACGACGCCGTCAACTACAGGGATCCCGCTCAGGGTACGCACCCCGCGATTCTATGGGCGGCGCCAGCAGATCGGGAGTGCCGCGCTTCGAAGGGCCGAGCTGGGCGCGGAATTGCCCGGAGTGTCGTCAAGTAAACGACTTAGCGTTCAAGACACGCTTCGGTGACGTTTGAAAGGCCACAACAGAAACACTACGCGCCGCCCTCCCAAGCACCGGGGGCATGGAGGCAGCATGCGCAGAGTTCTGGCGACCCTGGCACTTACGGCCCTGACCTTTAGCGCGCTGACGATGGGCGCTGGCGCGGCGCCGCTCAAGAAGAAGGAGTTCAACAAGCTCAAGAAGCACGTCAAGATCGCTCAGGCCAGAGGGGACGCGAGCTTGCTCGCCGAGAAGCTGGGCGCCCTCGCCGCGGACGACAGCAAGCGCGCCGTGGACCTCGTGCTCAAAGTCGCTATGGGCGCGACGCAAAGTCGGGCCAAGATCTACACCGCCGCGACCGAGACGCTGGGGAAAATGACCTCGGCTGAGGCGACCGCGGCGATCTGCGCCTACGCGACCAAGAAGAAGACGCCTCCCTTGATCAAGATCCTCGCGATCGAGGTCCTCGGGCAGCGGGCCGACACGACATCCGCCGCTGCGCTAGGCGAAGTCCTCAAGGACGGCCGCCCGGAGATCCTTCGTGCTGCCCTCAAGGCGATCAAGACCCGTCGGGCTGGCGAGTGTGTCGACGGCCTCCTCAACCTGCTCGAGCGCCTCGGCAAGCGCCCCGACGCCCTGATCTTGGCCGACACTCGCGAGGCCTTGGTCGAGATCACGGGCAAATGGTTCGACTCGATCGAGGACTGGCGCAAGTGGTGGGCCTACAGCAAGCACGCGGGTAAGCGCGAAGTGACCGGCTCGACCAAGGAGCTTCTCGCCACAGCCGAGCGCAAGCAGGCCCCACCCAAGTTCTTTGGGACCGAGATCAAGAGCGAGCGCGTCGTGTTCGTGATCGACGTCTCGGGCTCCATGAAGGGGACCCGGCTCGCGAAGTCCAAGAAGCAGCTGATCCAGTGCATTGGCGCCTTGCGTAGGGGGAGCTCGTTCACCGTCAGCTCCTACAGCAGCCAAGTTCGGATCTGGAACCGGAAGCTCCAGCCGGCGACTCAGAGAAACAAGGGCAAGGCGATCTCGTTCGTCGAGACCCTCCGGGCCCAGGGCAATACCTGCACCCTAGAAGGCCTCACGCGCGCCTTCGACACGACGGGAGCAGACACGATCGTGCTCCTCTCCGACGGCGCCCCGACCGGCACGAGGAAGAACGGCGAGCGCTGGACCGAGGCTGAGATCCTGGAAGAGGTCGCGGGAACCAACAAGGTCCGCCAGTGGCGGATTCACACCTTCGGCTTCGGAGCCGCAGGCAGGAACCTGGTCCAGTTCATGAAGGACCTCGCCAGCAAGAACGACGGCAAGTTCACTCAGATCGACTAGGGGCGGGCGTCGGTGTCGGACTCGCCGCAGGGGTTCGGGCTTCGCGCTCGAGGCGGCGCCGCTCCCTCGCCTCGTCGAACTCCTTCCAAATGTCGGAGTAGTCGATCGGAGTCCGCGCGGCCCGCGCCTTCCTGAGGTCTTCGCCGACGCGATCCATGACCTCCTGTTGGCGGTCCATCTGCTGGAAGAACTCGCGCTTGCGCTCCTCCTGGTCGAAGCCCAACCACTCGGCGTAGACCATGATCGAGAGCCCGACCACGCCCATCAGGCAGCCCTTGAACAGCTCGAGGGCGAAGTCGACGCCCTTTTGGTCGAGACCCGTCAGCGGTTCATCCAACAGCACGAGCGCCGGCTCGGAAAGCAGCGCCCTC